>NZ_JBFBAZ010000069.1:0-39779 GCF_040682475.1 Hamadaea sp. NPDC051192 | reverse complement strand
ACGCGCCCCGGCGCGGCGCCCCCGGGGCGGCGAGCGGCGAGCGAGCGGAAGCGGCCCGGGCGCGGAGCGACCGGGCGGCGAGCGGAGCGAGTCAGAGGAGGGCGTACACGGTGGTGGCCTGAGCGGCCAGAACCCCGCCGGCCACCATGTCGACCTGGGCGAACGCCATCGACCGGCCGAGCTTGGTCAGCCGGGCGGTCACCAGCACGTCGACGCCGACGACGGGACGCTGAAAGGTGGCGTTGAGCTGCACGGTCGTCATCGGCCCGAAGCCACCCTTGGCGGAGCTGACCGCGATGACCGTCGCGGTGTCGGCCGCCGCCATCAGCGCTTGGCCGGACAGCGCGCCGCCTTCTCGGGCCAGCCGACCGGACCAGGGCAGCCGGAGCGTGGCGTAGTCGGCGCCCACTTCTTCGACGGTGAGGCCGAGGTCGCGTACCCAGTCGGCGAAGTTGGCGGCGAGGACCTTGTCGCCGTCGGCCGCCGTGAACTCAGCACCGCCGGCGACCGACGGAAGCACTTGAATCTCAGCCCCGTCGGCGATGGGCGTGGCGAGCCCGGCCAGACCACGACAGTCTTCCCCGTCTACGTAGACGTTGACGTAACGCCTGAGCTGTCCTTGTTCGTCGCGGAGTCGGCGGCCGAGGCGCGGCCAGCGCCGCTCGACCTCGGCCAGGACCGCGCCGAGGTCACCCGTCGTGTCGACGGCGACCGACTTCGCCCCCGCGATCTCCGTACGCAGAGCGGACGGCACCAGCACGGTGACGCTCACAGCTCGACCGCCCGGAGGCAGAGGATGCCCGGTAGTTGGGTGGCGACGCGTCCCCAGCTCTCCCCTTCGTCGGCGCTGGCGTAGACCTCGCCGCTCCGGCCGCCGAAGTACACCCCGGCGGGATCGGCGGTGTCGGTGCACATCGCATCGCGCAGCACGGTCGAGTAGTAGGGCTCGACCGGCAGCCCAGCCGACTGCGCCTGCCAGGACTTCCCGGCGTCGGTGCTGCGGAAGACCTGGCACTTGAAGTCCGGCGCGAAGCGGCTGCCGTCGGCGGTCAGCGGGAAGTTCCACAGCGTGTCGCCCCGCGTAGGGTGGGCCACCACCGGGAAGCCGAAATCGCTGGGCAGGCCGGCGGCGATCGACGTCCAGGTGACGCCGTCGTCGTCGGAGCGGTAGACGCCATGGTGGTTCTGCAGGTAGAGCCGATCGGGGTTGGCGTGATCGCGGGCCACCTTGTGCACGCACTGGCCGAACTCGGGGAACTGGTCGGGCATGAAGTACGCCTTGATCCCGGTGTTGCTGGCCGTCCAGGTCTGGCCGCCGTCGGTCGTGCGGTAGACGCCACCGGTCGACATCGCGACCAGGACGCGCTCCGGGTCGGCCGGATGCGGGCTGATCGTGTGGATCGCCTGGCCGCCGAACCCCTCGCCCCACTGCGTCCGGTGCGGGTGCTCCCACAGGCTGCGGACCAGCTCATAGGTGATCCCGCCGTCGACCGACTTGAACAACGCCGACGGCTCGGTGCCGGCCCAGACGACCGACGGATCGCCCGCCGCCGACCCGGGCGCGAACGCCCACACGCGGCGCAGCGAGGTATCAGTCCCGGCCGGGAAGGCGATAGGCGCTTTCTCCGGTTCCCGCCACGAGGCGCCCAGGTCGTCGCTGACCGCCACGCTCGGCCCGAAATGTGAGCTGTCGATCGCGGCCAGCAGCCTCGGCTGCTCGGGCCGCGGGTCGATGCCCACCGCGTAGATCGCCGTCATCGGGAAGTGCGGCACACTGACCTGCCACGCCTGCCCCACCTCGTCGCGCCGGGCCAGGAAGAGGCCCTTGCCGGTCCCGATCATGAGCAGTACGGACATCGCAACCTCCCGATTGGTTCCAGCGCCGCTGCCGCACCAACCCCGACAGTATTGCCGTGATGTCTGACACTTACCACGACATGCGAGAATCCGCAGGTGACCAGCTTCCGTCAGCCGACCGCCTTACCGGTCGCCGGCCTCATCGCCGCCATCGGCGCGTTGCCCCTGCTCCGGGCTTCGGGGTGGTTCTTCTTCGTGCCGCTAGGGATCTTCGTCTTCGCCGTCTGGGCCTGGCGCTCGGGCACCGACGCCGACCCGAACGGAGTACGCGTACGCGCGCTGCTCGGTAGCCGGAAGGTCGAATGGTCCCGGATCGAGGCCTTCGTCCCAGCCGGCCGCGACAAGGCGCAGGCCGTCCTCACCGATGGCACCCGCATCACGCTGACCGCCGTACGCCCGATGGACCTCCCCAGGCTGGTCGCGGCCAGCGGCAAGGAACTCGAACAGGCCCAGTAGGCCGGGCCGGCTCCCGCAAGAGGCTCAGCCGTCGCGATGCACAGGCTCAGCAGCCGTCGCGAGGAATGGCTCAGTAGCCGTCGCGGACGACGTTGACCAGTTCCTGGCCTGCGGCGTACCGGCGCAGTTGGGCTCCGGCGAGCTGGTAGCCCCGCCGGAGCACGCCCCGGACCGAACCCGCCACGTGCGGCGTGATCAGGACGTTCGGCATCGTCCACAGCGGATTGTCGAGGGGCAGCGGCTCGGGATCGGTGACGTCCAGCGCGGCCCACAGCCGGCCCGTGCCCAGCTCGGCGATCAGGGCGTCGGTCGACGCGACCGGCCCGCGGGCGGCGTTGACCAGCAACGCCCCGTCCGGCATCGCGGCCAGGAACGCCTTGTCCACCAGTCCGGTGGTCTCCGGCGTCAGCGGAATCAGCAGCACCACGACGTCGGCTGCGGGCAGGAGCTGCGGCAGTTCGTCCACGCCGCGTACGCCGTCGGCCGGGCGAGCGGTGCGCGCCACGAAGGTCAGCGACACCTCGAACGGTTCCAGTCGCCGGGCCACCGCCGATCCGATCGATCCGGCGCCGATGATGAGGACACGTTTGCCGGCCAGTTCGTCCGTCGGCGTCACATCGGCGTACGACCACCGGGGCTCCGCCTGGGCGCGCGCGAAATGGTCGAAGCGCCGCAACGAGCTGAGAATGGCCGCGACCACCCACTCCGACGTGCTGGAGTCGTGGACTCCCCGCGCGTCGCAGAGCGTGACGCCGGCCGGCACCTTGGCCGCCCACGCGTCGGCGCCCGCCGAGAGCAGCTGGACCACCTTGAGCGAGGCCATCTGCGGCAGCAGCACGGTGGTGCTGCCGCCGGACAGGAACGGCGGCACCCAGAACTCCACCTCGGCCGGGTCGCCCGGGAGCGGGGAGCTGGGGGTGGGCAGGAACGCGAGGTCCGCCCCGTCCGGCAACGGCCCCAGGAACTCGACGGCGTCGGGGTGGGAGATCCAGATCTTCACGCCCTCAGCCTATGCCGCGGCGCGCTCCTCCTCGCTGCGCAGTACGCAGAATTCGTTGCCCTCGGGGTCGGCCAGGACCGCCCAGCCGAGCCCGTCGGGGCGGCGATGGTCGGCGACGAGGGTGGCTCCGAGGCCCAGGATGCGCTCCACCTCCGCGTCCCGGCGGATCTCCGGGGTGAGGCAGATGTGCACCCGGTTCTTGACGGACTTCGGTTCGGGTACGCGCTGGAAGTACAACGCCGGCCCGTCGGGCGGCTGGATGGCGGTCTCCTCGTCGTCCGGTTGATGGTCGGAGTCCAGCTGCGTGTGCATGACCTCGGCCCAGAACCGGGCGAGGGCGTACGGGTCGGCGCAGTCGAACGAGACGTTGCGGATCTTCGGCATACCACTGATCCCACCTCGGCACCACAGACGGTGGCAAATCGATATGCGAGGGGAACCGTTCGACTGGGTGCGGTGTCGTCGTCTTCATGACGACACGCAGCACCCCCGTGCGTAGGGTTGCTCCTATGCGCCGTGCCCTCGCTTTGGCGATCGCGACTGTGACCGTGGGAGCCGGGCTCACCGGCTGTTCCGAGACCCGCGACCCGGATTCCGTGGCGGCGTCCGCGCCGACGGTGCCCACCGCGGTCGAGAGTACGAAGCCGCCGGCGGTCGCCGGCACGACCGTGCTGGTGGAGAAGCTCGATGTGCCGTGGGGCGTCGCCTTCCTCCCGGACGGGTCCGCCCTGGTCACCGAGCGGGACAGCGGCCGGATCCTCGCGGTGCGGGACGGAGCCGCGACCGAGGTCGGCAAGATCACCGAGTCGGACTCGAACGGCGAGGGCGGCCTCATGGGCATCGCGGCGTCGCCGCAGTACGCCCAGGACAAGACGCTGTTCCTGTACTACACGACCAAGCAGGACAACCGGATCGCCCGCTGGAAGATCGGCGAGCGGCCGCAGCCGATCGTGACGGGCATCCCGATCTCGGGGATCCACAACGGCGGCCGGCTCGCGTTCGGGCCGGACGGCTTCCTTTACGCGGGCACCGGCGACGCCTCGCATCGGGGCAACTCCCAGGACCTCAAGAGCCTCGGCGGCAAGATCCTGCGGATGACCGCCGATGGCAAGCCGGCCCCGGGCAACCCGTTCGGCGACTCGCTGGTCTGGTCCTACGGGCATCGCAACGTGCAGGGTTTCGCCTGGGACTCGGGCGGGCACATGTGGGCGACCGAGTTCGGCCAGAACACCTGGGACGAGATCAACCGCATCGAGCCGGGCAAGAACTACGGCTGGCCCGACGTGGAGGGCGCGGCCCACGATGCACGGTTCGTCGACCCGATCGTCGCGTGGAAGCCCGAGGAGGCCTCCTGTTCGGGGGCGACGATCGTCAAGGATCGGCTGATCGCGGCCTGCCTGCGGGGGAAGCGGCTGTGGATGCTGCCGCTCGACGGTTCGGCCGGGACGCTGGCCGGCCCGCCGGTCGCGGGGTTGGTGGACGAGTACGGCCGGCTGCGACACGCCGCGCTCGCTCCCGACGGCTCTATCTGGGTCCTGACCAGCAATAAGGACGGACGCGGCGAGCCTGAAAGTAGCGATGACAGGATTCTTCGGGTAAGTCTAGGTTGATGTGGCGGCAACGGGTTAAGACGATCTTCGACGGCAAAGGGCTGCGCGGTGCGCTGCGCATCCTCGGCGTCGTGATCGTCACCTTCGCCGGAGTCTGGATCGGGGTCGCCCTCGGCGCCCACACCTCGACTCCGGTGGGCCCGTTCCAGGCCACCCTGTCGATGGAGCCCACCCTCTACGGGGACAGCGAGGTCGACATCCCGCCGCTGGGGTCACTCAGCTTCGACACCCATGACGGGCCCGCCCACATCTCGGTGAAGATGGAGTCCCTGGACCGCGGCCGCACCGAGGCGCTCATCTCGGACCGCACCGCGATCACCCGGGCCAGTGAACACGCGGTCGACGACGTGCTCAGCGGCCTCGTGCGGCTCGTCCTGCGTACGCTGTCGGTCTCGATCCTCGCCTCGATGGCGCTCGCCGCCCTCGTGTTCCGGCGGATGAGTCGCGTGGCGTTGTGCGGTGGCCTGGCGTTGGTGGTGACCGGCGGATCGCTGGGCGTCGCGCTCGCCACCTTCCGAGCGGACGCCCTGGCCGAGCCTCGCTACGACGGGTTGCTGGCCAATGCGCCGGCCGTCGTCGGCGACGCGCGGAAGATCGCGCAGAACTACACGGCGTACGCCGATCAGCTGCAGAAGCTCGTCAACAACGTCTCGACGCTCTACAGCACGCTGTCGTCGCTGCCCACTTATGACCCCGCGCCCGGGACGGTACGCGTACTGCACATCTCGGACATGCACCTGAACCCGGCGTCGTGGACCGTCGTCCGGTCCGTCGTCGAGCAGTTCAAGATCGACGTCGTGGTGGACACGGGCGACATCAACGACTGGGGCAGCGAGATGGAAGGCTCCTACGCCGACTCGATCGCGCTGCTCAAGGTGCCCTACATCTACATCCGGGGCAACCACGACTCGGCGCTGACCTCGGCGGAGGTCGCCAAGCAGCCCAACGCGATCGTCCTGGAGAACGGCGTCACCACCGTCAAGGGGCTGACCTTCGCCGGGATCGGCGACCCTCGGTTCACCCCCGACAAGCAGACGCGGGCGGACGATTCGCTGCTCACCGACAAGACCACCGAGCTGGTCAAGTCGACCGGGGCGAAGCTCGCCCGCACCATCGACGCCCAGGGCGGCAAGGTCGACGTGGCGCTGGTGCACGATCCGGTCGCGGCCGGGCCGATCGCCGGGCACTGCCCGCTCATCCTGGCCGGCCACCTGCACGCCCGGTCGGTCTCGACCCTCCCCGCCGAGCCCGCCTCCGGGGCCACCGAGGACTCCAGCCTGCTCATGATCCAGGGCTCGACCGGCGGCGCGGGCCTTCGCGGTCTCGAATCGGGTACGCCGTTGCCGCTGGCCATGTCCGTGCTCTACTTCTCCGCGCCGGGCGGCAACGGAAGCGTCGCGCTGCAGGCGTACGACGACATCCACGTGGGTGGGACGGGGCTGGCGCAGGTCTCCCTGACCCGAAAGGTGGCACCCTTCGAGTCGGTGTCACCTACGCCGACCCCGACCGGATAGCCGCGCCCCAGCCGTCGGCCGGAGCGCTATGGGCTCAGCTGAGCCGGCTGATGACCAGCTCCCGGACGGTCTTGGCGTCCGCCTGACCCTTGGTCGCCTTCATCACCGCGCCGATGATCACCCCGGCCGCCGCGACGTTGCCGCCCCGGATCTTGTCCGCGATCTCGGGGTTGGCGGCGATGGCCTCGTCGACGGCGGCGGTCAGCGCGCCCGAGTCGGAGACGACCTCGATCCCCCGGGCCTGCATGATCTGCGCCGGGTCGCCCTCACCGGCGACGACGCCTTCGAGGACCTGGCGGGCCAGTTTGTCGGTGAGCTTGCCGTCGTCGACGAGCTGCTGCAGCTGGGCGACCTGCTTGGGGGTCGCGCCGACGGTGGCCAGCTCGACGCCGGTCTCGTTCGCCTTGCGCGACAGCTCGCCGAGCCACCACTTGCGGGCGGCCTCGGCGGTCGTCCCCGCCGCGATGGTCGCCTCGATCAGCTCGACCGCGCCGGCGTTCACGACCGACTGCATGTCCAGATCAGACAGGCCCCACTCGCTCTGCAGCCGCCGGCGGTGCACTCGCGGCAGCTCGGGCAGCGCGGCCTTCAGCTCGCTCACCCACGCCGTGTCGGGCGCGAGCGGCGCCAGGTCCGGCTCCGGGAAGTAGCGGTAGTCGGTCGCCGTCTCCTTCGAGCGGCCCGAGGTGGTCTCCCCGGTGTCCTCGTGGAAGTGGCGGGTCTCCTGGGTGATCCGGCCGCCCGTGCTCAGCACGGCCGCCTGACGGACCATCTCCGACCGCACCGCGCGCTCCACGCTGCGCAGGCTGTTCACGTTCTTCGTCTCGGTACGCGTTCCCCACTCCTCGCCCGGCCGGTTGAGGGAGGTGTTCACGTCACAGCGCAGCGAGCCCTGCTCCATGCGTACGTCGGAGACGTTGAGCGAGCGGATGACGTCCCGGAGTTCGGTGACGTAAGCCCGCGCGACGATCGGCGCCTTCGCGCCCGTGCCCGGGATCGGCTTCGTCACGATCTCCACGAGCGGGATGCCCGCCCGGTTGTAGTCCACCAGCGACTCCGACGCGCCGTGAATCCGGCCGGTCGCCCCGCCGACGTGCAGCGTCTTGCCGGTGTCCTCCTCGAGGTGCACCCGCTCGATGCCGATGCGCACCAGCTCGCCGTCGATCTCGACGTCCAGCCAGCCGTCGCTGCACAGCGGCTCGTCGTACTGGCTGATCTGGTAGTTCTTCGGCATGTCCGGGTAGAAGTAGTTCTTCCGCGCGAACCGGCACCACTCGGCGATCGAGCAGTTGAGCGCCAGTCCGATCCGGATCGTGGCCTCGA
Organism: Hamadaea sp. NPDC051192; assembly: GCF_040682475.1. Classification (NCBI taxonomy): domain Bacteria; kingdom Bacillati; phylum Actinomycetota; class Actinomycetes; order Micromonosporales; family Micromonosporaceae; genus Hamadaea; species Hamadaea sp. NPDC051192. The sequence continues at coordinate 32,019 of NZ_JBFBAZ010000069.1, read as the reverse complement.
TCGCGGCCTTGTTCGCCACCGGCAGGCTGCCCGGCAGCCCGAGGCAGACGGGGCAGACCTGCGTGTTGGGGGCCGCGCCGAAGCCGGTCGGGCAGCCGCAGAACATCTTCGTCCGGGTGCCCAGCTCGACGTGCGTCTCCAGCCCGATGACCGGCTCGAACGTCGCGGTCACTTCCTCGTACGCGGGCGGCGCAACCGTGGTCATGGCAGGGCTCCTCGATAAGCGACATCGGCGGGCTACGAAACGCGGCAAACTACCCGACCAGGTTAGTCGGCCGACCCCCAGCGCCCGCGACCGGGTTTCCGCCCGCCTCATCGGGGATCAAACCCGACCGGTAGCGTAGTCGTGTGGCTGATGATCAGTTCCGTGCCGGTTTCGCCTGTTTCGTCGGGCGGCCGAACGCCGGCAAGTCGACCCTGACCAACGCGATCATCGGGCAGAAGATCGCGATCACGTCGAACAAGCCACAGACCACCCGGCACATCATCCGGGCCGTCCTGCACCGGCCTGACGCCCAGCTCGTGCTGGTGGACACTCCCGGATTGCACCGGCCGAAGACGCTGCTGGGCGAGCGCCTCAACGACCTGGTCCGGACCACCTGGTCCGAGGTGGACGTGATCGGCCTCTGCATCCCGGCCGACGAGCCGGTCGGCAAGGGCGACAAGTTCATCGCGACCGAGATCGCCGAGCTGAAGGCCAAGGTCGTCGCGGTCGTCACCAAGACCGACCTGGTGAGCAAGCAGGTTCTGGCCGAGCAGTTGCTCGCGGTCAGCCAGCTCGGCGACTTCGCCGACGTCGTCCCGGTCAGCGCGGTCGCCGGCAACCAACTGGACGTCCTGGTTGACGTCATGGTCGGGCACCTGCCGAAGTCGCCCCGGCTCTACCCGGACGACATGCTCACCGACGAGCCGGAACACGTGCTCATCGCCGAGATGATCCGGGAAGCGGCGCTGGAGGGCGTACGCGATGAGCTGCCGCACTCGATCGCGGTGCTGGTCGAGGAGATCCTGCCGGAGGAGCGGCTGACCCGGGTCTTCGCCGACGTCTACGTCGAGCGGCCCAGCCAGAAGGCGATCGTCATCGGCGCGGGCGGCTCCCGGCTGAAGAACATCGGCGCCACCGCACGGGCCGAGATCGAGGATCTGCTCGGCACGAAGGTCTATCTCGACCTCCACGTACGCGTCGCCAAGGAGTGGCAGCGCGACCCGAAGCTGTTGCGCCGCCTGGGTTTCTGACGCCTAGTCGCACGTCTGGAAAAACCTCCCGCGATCGGTGCACCCTTCCCCGGGTGTTCGGTCGTCTTATGTGGAGTAGACATCCATCCATTCGAGGATGTCTCGTCCACAGTTAGGGGAGGTCATGCTACGCATCCAACGGGGAGGCGGCCGCCTGACGGCGGCCGCTTTCGCTGTGCTGGTGCTCGGCGGCGGGACCGCCGTCGCCCAGCCCGGCTTCGCGAGCACCACCGTTTCGCCGATCGAGGCCCCATCCGCCCAGGACGCGAACACGCGACTGGTCACCTTGATCACCGGTGACGTCGTCCAGGTCAGCGGCAAGAACGTCGCGGTGCTCCGAGGCGCGGGCCGGCAGCACGTCACCTTCAAGATGTCGCGATCGCGTGACCACGTCACCGTCATCCCGTCCGACGCGCAGCCGCTGCTGGCGGACGGCCGGCTGGACGCCCGGCTGTTCGACGTGACCTCGCTGATCCAGTACGGCTACGACCAGCGCCGCCCCGACCTGCCGTTGATCATGACAGGGCTGGGTACGCCGCCCGCCGACGCCGGCCTGACGCTGGGCAAGCCCCTCAAGACGATCAAGAGCCGGGCGGCGAAGGCCGACAAGAAGCAGCTGGGCGTGTTGTGGCAGGGCCTGACCGGCCACGATCGGCGTACCACGGCCGCGTCCCTCGCCGGGGTGAAGGTGTGGCTGGACGGCGTACGCAAGCCGACCCTGGACGTCAGCGTCCCGTTGATCGGGGCGCCCACGGCGTGGCAGTCGGGCTGGACCGGCGAGGGCGTCACGGTGGCGGTGCTGGACACCGGCATCGACGTGACCCACCCGGACCTGGCGGGCAAGGTCGTCTCCTCGGTGAACTTCGCGGCGGAGTATCCCGACGAAGACGACCGTGACCACGTCGGGCACGGTACGCATGTCGCGTCGACGATCGCCGGCACCGGTGCGGCGTCGGGCGGCAAGTACAGGGGTGTCGCCCCGGACGCGCAATTGCTCAACGGCAAGGTCTGCGTCGAGTTCGGCTGCCTCGATTCGTGGATCCTGGCGGGCATGCAGTGGGCGGCCGAGCAGGGTGCCGACGTGGTCAACCTGAGCCTGGGCGGTCCGGACACTCCGGAGGTCGATCCGCTGGAGCAGGCGGTCAACGATTTGACGGCCCAGTACGGGACGTTGTTCGTGATCGCGGCGGGCAACGACGGCCGGTTTGGCGACCGGACGGTCGGCTCGCCGGCCAGCGCGGACTCCGCTCTCGCGGTGGCCGCGACGTCGAAGACCGACGAGCTGGCGGAGTTCTCCAGCCGGGGCCCGCGAGTGGGCGACTCGGCAGTCAAGCCGGAGATCTCCGCGCCCGGCGTGGACATCGTCGCCGCGTGCAGCTCAGTCGGTTTCCTGTGCACCCCCGGCGAGCCGTACGCGACGCTGTCGGGCACGTCGATGGCAACCCCGCACACGGCGGGTTCGGCGGCGTTGTTGGCGCAGGAGCATCCGCAGTGGACTCCGGCGCAGTTGAAGGCCACCTTGATGGGCTCGGCCAAGCCGCTGGACGGCATCAACGCCTTCGGTCAGGGCGCTGGCCGGGTCGATGTGGCTCGCGCGATCGGGCAGACGATCACCGCGGAAGCACCATCCGTCAGCTTCGGGTTGGCCGCGTGGCCGCACGCCGATGACGCCCCGATGACCAAGACGGTCACCTACCGCAACAGCGGAACGGCCGACGTCACGCTCCAGCTCGCCGTCCGGGGCACCGGCTTGGCGATGTTCTCGCTCAGCGCGACCACCGTGACCGTCCCCGCCGGTGGCACCGCATCCGTGACCTTCACCGCGGACACCCGGGCTGACGTGCCCGACGGCCTCTACTCCGGCCAGCTCGTGGGAACCGCTGACGGGGTGAGCGTCAGCGTCCCCTACGGCGTGGAGAAGGAGGCCGAGGCCTACACCCTCACTCTCGACGTCATCGAGCGCGACGGCACGCCCAGCACTGAGCACTACACCGATCTGGTGAGCGAGACCGGAATCCACTACGGCATCGGCTCGCGTACGACCTCGCTCCGGCTGCCCGCCGGGCGCTACTTCCTGCTGACCAACATCGGGACCTACGACGGTCCGCTCACCAGCCTGGTCGATCCGAAGCTCATCCTCGATCGGGACAAGACGGAGACGCTCGACGCCCGAAAGGCCCGGCCGGTCACCATCACCTCGGCCGGCGGGGCCTTCGACGACGGCGAGCTGATGACGAACGTGTCGTTCCTGCCGACGGAGATGATCGGGTACGGGTTCGCCAGCGCCGGCCACGTGTCGACCGGCTACTACACCGGGCAGGTGACCGCCGAGCCGGCGAGCGACGTCTACACCAACATCAGCGCCACGCTCTGGCGGAACGGACCGGCCGGCGACAACGCCGACGCACCCGCTCTGCACTTCGGCGCCTGGCGATTCGACAACGGCTTCCCGACCGGGCTCACTCAGCGGATCGGTTCGGGCGGCCTCGCGACCGAGAAGGTCGTCTACCAGCGGCACATGCCGGGCGCGACCGCCTACTCGTTCACCTATGCGATGCCCGCCGAGGACTTCGCATGGGCCTCAGGTATGCCGTCGCACCTTCCGCTGCACCGCACGATCTACTACGACGCCGCCGGCTATTACCAGTCCGGGCTCGACGAGGTCGTCGAAGGCGACAACGCGCTCACCTATGCGTCAACGCTGATGGGCGTCCTGCGGCACTATCGAGCCGGTCGGCTCCCTGCGGTGACCTGGAACGGCGCTCCCTACGGCCCGTCGTTCACCGGTCCGCCCGGATTGACCAGCTTCCTCAACCGCCGTGGCGATGAGCTCTTCCTCGATCCCGCGATGTTCAGCGACACCGCCGGGCACGCCGGCTACGGCATGTCCAGCTCGGCCATCGCACGGCTGTATCGCGACGGGCAGCTCATCGCCGAGCAGTCGGACACCTCGCTGCGGGTGACCGTCCCGCCGGAGACGGCCGAATACCGGCTGGAGGTGGAGGTGACCCGGGACGCGCGCCTCGGCACATCCGTCAAGGGCACGTGGACCTTCCGCTCCGGGCACACCGATCCCGACGGCCCGAACTACGGTTTCGTCCGGCTGCCGGTCACCGCGGTCGGCTTCGCACCCGACCTCGACGACGACAACTACGCGGCATCCGCGCCGATCGCTCTGGTCCCGATCGTCGTGACCACCCAACCAGGCGTCACTACCGCCCCACTCACGCGCCTCGACGTCCAGGTCTCGGCCGACGACGGCGCGCACTGGAAGAACGTCCATGTTGTACGCACAGCGCACGGCTGGTACGCCTTCGTACCGCACAAGGCGGGCACGTTCATCTCCCTGAAGGTACGCGGAGTCGCCGCCGACGGGCACATCGTCGACGAGACGCTGCTGCGGGCGTACCAGGTGAAGTAGCGCGCCTGATCCGCCGAGGGGTCGTGGGCTCGTCCGCCCACGGCCCCGACCGCGGATCGTCGTCGGCTAGTCGCCGGACAGGACGGCGAACGCTTTGCCGGTCGCGTCGGCGAGGTAGACCGGGGCCGAACCCGACAGGTCGCGTACGGCGGCGGCGTCCTGCGAGTCGAGCGTGCTCGCCTCGGTCACCAGGGCCGCCGCCTCCAACGTCGCCGCACCCGCGGCCACCGCGGCGGCCACGGCCAGTTGCAGGGCGCCCAGTCCGAACGAGGGCAGGGCGATCGTCACTCCGGTATAGGTGCGGCCGTCCTGATCGCGTACCGCCGCCCCTTCGAGAGCGGCGACGCGAGCCCGCGCCGACCGGGCGAGGGTGACCAGCTTCGCGTCCTCGGCCGTGAGGTCGGCGGGCGCGGGCGCGAGGGCGGGGGTGTCAGGCATCCTGCAGCTCCTTCTGCGGCGTGACCAGCACGGTGTCGATGCGGTTGCGACGGCCGGTCGCGCCCTCCGCGGTGAGGGTGAGCCCGCTGACCTGGGCGCTCGCGCCCGGGATCGGCACCCGGCCGAGGGCCTGGGCGAGCAGGCCGGCGACCGTCTCGACCTCGTTGGCCGGCAGCTCCACGTCGAAGATCTCGCCGAGGTCCTCGACCGGCAGCCGGGCCGTGACCCGCACCGCGCCGTCGGCGAGGTGTTCGATCGGCGGACGCTCCACGTCGTACTCGTCGGTGATCTCGCCGACGATCTCCTCCAGGATGTCCTCGATCGCGATGAGGCCGGCGGTGCCGCCGTATTCGTCGATGACGACGGCCATGTGCGTCCGGGCGGCCTGCATCTCGGCCAGCAGGTCGTCGATCGGCTTGGACTCGGGGATGAAGACCGCCTCGCGCATGACGCGGCCGACAGTGGTGCCCTCGTCGTAGCCACCGGTCAGCGCACGGGCCAGATCCTTGAGGTAGACCACGCCGAGCACGTCGTCGACGGACTCGCCGATGACCGGTACGCGCGAGAAGCCGGACCGCAGCGCGAGCTGCAACGCCTGGCGCAGCGTCTTGCCGCTCTCTATCCAGACCATCTCGGTCCGGGGCACCATCACCTCGCGGGCGATGGTCTCGCCGAGCGCGAAGACGGAGTGGATCATCTGGCGTTCGCCGTGCTCGACGACGCCGCGCTGTTCCGCGAGGTCGACGAGTTCGCGCAGCTCGACCTGGGTGGCGAAAGGTCCCTCGCGGAAGCCCTTGCCCGGGGTGAGCACGTTGCCCAGGACGATCAGCAGGCGGGTCAGCGGGCCGAGGACCCGGCTGAGCCAGAACACGATGGGCGCGGCATACCGGCCGACCCGGTACGCGTGCTGCCGGCCGATCGTGCGGGGAGCGACGCCGATGACCACGAACAGGATCACGGTCATCACGGCGGCGGTGAAGGTGGCGCCCCACGCCGTGCCGAACGCGTCGACGGCGACGAGGGTGACCATGACGGTGGCGACGAGTTCGCACGCCATTCGCAGCAGCAGCAACAGGTTGAGGTGGCGTACCACGTCGCCGGCGATGACTTGGAGGGTCGCGGCGCCCCGCTGACCCTCCTTGGCCATCTCGCCGGCGCGGGCCGGAGACACCACGCCGAGCGCGGCCTCCGTCATGGCCACCAACCCGGCGACGACAACGAGCGCTGCCGCCGTCCAGATCAACGGACCGTCGGACATCAGCGGCCGCGCCCCCGCCAACTGTTGAGCAGCTTGGCCTGCAGGCCGAACATCTCGCGTTCCTCCTCGGGCTCGGCGTGGTCGAACCCGAGCAGGTGCAGTACGCCGTGGACGGTCAGCATCTGCAGCTCGTCGGCCATGGCGTAGTCGGGCGAAGGGGTGGGGGCGGGCGCGTCGGGCTGACGCATCCGCGGGTCGTCCGAGCCGAACTGGGCGGCCTGCCGGGTGGCCACCTCCGGGCACAGCACGATGTCGCCGAGCAGCGCGGGCTCGGCCCGGCCCTCGGCGGGCCCGTGGTCGATCGTCTCCTCGTCCATCGGGAAGGCCAGGACGTCGGTGGGGCCGTCGCCACCCATCCAGCGATGGTTCAGCTCGGTCATGTAGTCGACGTCGACCAGCAGCACGGACAGCTCGGCGAGCGGGTTCACGCCCATCTCGTCGAGGGCGTGCCGGGCGACGGCGACGATCTCGTCGGCGTCGACCTCGAAGCCGGACTCGTTGGCGATCTCGATGGACATGTCGTCATTTTCCTTCATGAGGCTGACGGCACCCCGGGCGGCCCGGCTCTGACCGGGCCGCGCGGTGGTGCTCAGCGCCGTCGGCCGGCCCGCCGCGGCTGCAGATTGTGCGGCATCTGGGTCGCCTGCTGCTCGGCGTCCCACTTGGCGTACGCGTCGACGATCTCGCCGACCAGCCGGTGACGTACGACGTCGGCGCTGGTCAGCCGGGCGAAGTGCACGTCCTCGAGGCCGTCGAGGATGTCCTGGACGACCCGCAGGCCGCTGCTCGTGCCGCCGGGCAGGTCGACCTGCGTGACGTCACCGGTGACCACAACCTTCGAGCCGAAGCCGAGCCGGGTCAGGAACATCTTCATCTGCTCGGGCGTGGTGTTCTGCGCCTCGTCGAGGATGATGAAGGCGTCGTTGAGCGTCCGGCCCCGCATGTACGCCAGCGGCGCGACCTCGATCGTGCCCTGGGTCATCAGCCGCGGGATGGACTCCGGGTCGATCATGTCGTGCAGCGCGTCGTAGAGCGGCCGCAGGTAGGGGTCGATCTTCTCGTTGAGCGTGCCGGGCAGGAAGCCCAGCCGCTCGCCCGCCTCGACCGCCGGCCGGGTCAGGATGATCCGGGTGATCTCCTTGGCCTGGAGCGCCTGGACGGCCTTCGCCATGGCCAGGTAGGTCTTGCCGGTACCCGCCGGGCCGATGCCGAACACGATGGTGTGCTCGTCGATGGCGTCGACATAGCGCTTCTGGCCGACCGTCTTCGGCCGGATCGTCCGGCCGCGCCGGGACAGGATGTTGAGCGTCAGCACCTCCGCCGGACGCTCGGCCTCACCCGAGGTGAGCATGCCGATGCTGCGGCGGACTACGTCTTCGGTCAGCGTCTCGCCCTTCTCGATCAGTTCCAGGAGTTCGGTGAAGACCCGCTCGGCCAGCGCGTTCTCGGCCGCCGGGCCGGAGATCGTGATCTCGTTTCCGCGCACGAGGACGTCACTGACGAGGGACTTCTCCAGAAGCCGGAGGATGCCGTCGCCCGCGCCCAAGAGCTTGACCATCGCGTGCGGGTCAGCGACGGTCAACTTCGTCTGCACCCGCTCGGGTGTCTGCCGGTTGCTCGAAATGGTCTCTGTCATGGGCTGGCGCTACGGCCTTCTCGCACCTGCTCTCCGTGCTCTCTGCCGACTCCGGTCACTCAGGGCGTCCGGTGGATTCCATGGTACCGGGCATCGCCACCGGAATTCCCGCCTTGATCTGGAGGAAAACGCCGACGGCGGCGCTCGCATTCCCGGGCGTGTCGCCGCCGGTGCCGCGCGGGTCGCCGCCCGGACCGCGGATCGCCGCCCGGCCGAGGGGAAGTCGTGGCTCAGAGCTGGCCGTCGAAGGTCTCCTGAACCCGGGTGAAGCGGTAGGTCGCCCAGTGCATCCGGGTCACCACGCCCTCGTCGTCGCGATGCAGTCGAAGCAGCTCACCGACCTCGCGACCGGACACCGTACGCAGAACGTCACGTTCCACCGGCTCGAACACCGACGGCGGCGTACCGGCGGGGTCGTCGGCGCCCCGGGCGGTCAGGCGACCGTCGGACCACCGGAAGACATGCTCGTAGCCCTCGCCCCACCAGCGCCCGAGCACCGACCGGTACGCCTCCGGAGCGGGCTCGCCCGGCCGCCACGGCGCGATCGACGGCGGGTCGGCGCTGAGCGCCTGATCAACCAGGTCATGCGTGAACGGGAAGATGTCGTCGGCGGTGCCTGAGGAGGCCAGCACGGCCACCCCGACGCCGCCTGGGTTGTCCGGCCCGCCGGCCCGGCCGTAGACGGCGGCCAGGAAGCCGGGCATCGCACCGTTGTGGCCGACGTGCAGGACGCGCTGCGGCCGTGGGTAGACCATCAGGCCGAGCCCGAGCCCGGAGACCCACTGCTCGTCGTCGCGTACGGTGTGCGGCCAGCGCATCTCCCGCAGCGTCGAGGCGGTCAGCACCTGGCCGTCGGGGTCGACCGAGGCCGGGTCGGCGAGGAAGGCGCCCCAGGTCGCCATGTCGGCCGCCGTCGCCCACAGCTGCGCGGCCGGGCCGAAGACGCCGAAGTCCGTCGACGGCTCCCGCCGGGCGTGATCGGAGTACGGGTCGACCAGGAACCCCTGCGCGCATCGGGCGTCGACGTCTGCGCCGATGCTTTCCAAGCCGAGCGGCTTGGCGATCCGGTCAGCGACCAGCGAGGGCCACGACGCGCCGAACTTCTCCGCCGCGACCGCCCCGAGCAGCGCGTACGCCAAGTTGGAGTAGTGGAAGCGGCGGGACTGGGGATAGAGCGCCTCGGCACGCTCCAGATCGGCCAGGAACTGCTCCGCCCCCGGTACGCGCAACGTGTCCCACACGTCGCCGAACGGCTCCCGTTGCAGCCCGGCGGTGTGACTCAGCAGCCGGCGCAGGGTCAGCTCGCCGTGCTTGGGGATCGGCAGGTGCGTACCGATCGGGTCGTCCAGCCCGACCAGCCCGGCGTCGCGGGCCTGCAGGACGAGGACGGCGGTGAACGTCTTGGTCACCGAGCCGATGCGCAGCCGCGTACGCGAGTCCAGCGGCCGGCTCGTCCCCGACTCGCCGACCTCCATCGTCCACAGCGGACGGTCATTGCGGCGCAGCGCGACGGTCAGGGCGGGAATCCGGGCCTCGGCCTGCAAGCGCTGGACCGAACGGGTGAGCTGGTCGATCATCCCGCGACCATAGCGCCCCCGCTGATCACCCGGCGAGCGCGCCCATGGATCGGCCCGCCAGCAGGTGGGCGTGGACGTGCGCCACCTCCATGCCGCTGTCCGGACCGGTGTTGAAGATCGTCCGGAAGCCGGGCTCGACCATGCCCTCGGCCCGCGCCACCTCGCCGACCGCGGCGATGAGCGCGCTCGCGGCGGCGGGATCCGCGCCGAGGTCCACCACGCTGTCGAAGTGCTGCTTCGTGATCACCAGGACGTGCACGGGCGCCTTGGGCCGGATGTCGCGGAAGGCGAGCACGGCGTCGGTCTCGTACACCACGGTCGCGGGGATCTCGCCCGCCACGATCCGGCAGAACAGGCAATCGGTCACGTTCAGCAATATACGACCCAGCCCGCCGACGGCGGTTGATCATGGGCTTTCCAGCCTCGCCACACCGACGACACCACAGTTAACTCCATGATCAACGGCTCGAACACGGGGGCGGGTGGCGGAGCGGGAGCGAGGGGGTCAGCAGGAGGGTGGGGTCCAGTCGCCGAGGTAGGTGGCGACGGTGTAGCCGGCCGGGTCGGCGAGCTGCGGCCGGTCGGCCGGGTCGCCGGCGGCGCCGGGTCCGGTGTTGGCGTACTCGGCGAACCGGGCGTCTCGCCAGGAGAAGCCGGACATGTCCGTCCACGGGGTGCTCTTGATCGCGGCGGGCAGGCTGCTTTCCCGGATCACGACCTGGGCTTGGGCGTTCGGGTCGTTGCTCGGGTGCCAGGGCCGGCCGAGGTAGTAGGTCTGGGCCGGGGCGTCGCTGGTCAGCGTCGAGTGGATGATCAGGAAGCCGTGCGAGTGGAACAGCTGGGTGCTGGCGGCGGTGAAGTAGCCCGCCGGGTTCAGCCCGCGGTCGAGGCCGTGGATGCGTACGTGGTCGAAGACGGCGGTGGCGCGGCCGAAGATGAAGTCGACATCGCCCTCCACATAGGAGTCACGGACGTAGACCCGCGCGGTCGAGGTGACCACCGAGGTGTCCACGTAGAGCGTGTCCTGGTTGCCGAGGAACCGCACGTTGTCGAAGAGGATCCGGTCGCCGGTCGTCTTCACCGCGACCGCTTGCTTACTGCTGATCTCGGGGTGCGCGGCCTCGTCGAAGTCGTTGGCGAAGGTCAGGTCGCGGGCCACGAAGCCGTCGCCTTTCAGGGTGGCCGTCGCGCTTCCCGTGGTGCCGTACGTCGTGCCGTCGGGCTTGAGGCAGCCGTTGCAGTGGTTCTCGACGATCACGACGTCGCGGGCCCGGCCCGTGGTGCCGACGACAGCCAGATTCGGCTTGTCGGCCGGAACGGTCACGACACCGCGGTACACCCCGGGGCGTACTCGGATGGTGACGCGGGTGGGGCTGCCGGTGGGCGCCGCGTCCACTGCGGCCTGGACGGTCGGGAACTCACCGCGCGGGTCGACGGTGATCGCCTCCTCGCGCCCCGCGCGGCCCGCTCCGGCGAGGTCGCGGAGAACTCGCCCCAGCTGGGTGGGAGCGTGCACGGTGGCGCGCAGGGCCGGGGTCCACCCGGCGTCCGCGCCGAGCTGGTCCACATTCGCCGAGTTGTACGCCGAGAGCAGATCCACGACGACGCCGTTCACGAGGTTGTCGGACGCGGTGATCGCCGTGCCCTTCCAGTACTTGATGATCTTCGCGGGGTCGACTCCGGCCGGCAGTTCGAAGGCGTTGTGCTGCGCCACGATGGCCGAGCTGACGCCGACGCCCCAGCTGTAGGAGTACGCGTCCGGGTCGGTGACCTGATACAGGTTGTCGTAGACGTCGACCTGGCCGAAGCGTACGCGGGGCACGCGCTGCCCGGAGTTGCGGTAGATGTTGTGGTGAATGGTGACGTGCAGCTTGCCCTCGTCGCCGTTGGTCGTCTTGTCGGTGTTGCCGATCAGGTGGGTCTTGTCGTGGTCGGCGAAGACGTTCCACGACATCGTCACGAAGTCGCTGCCGCGAATCAGGTCGACGAGCCCGTCGTGCCATTGATAGGGCCGTCCGAAGTAGAGCGGCTGCGCCGAGTCCGGATAGCGGCCGTCGCTGAACGAGTTGTGGTCGATCCAGACATGCGTCGAGGCGTAGGTGAGCGTGATCGCGTCGTACTCGGAGTTCCAGTTGCCCTCGGCGCCGTCGGTCGGGTCCCAGCTCGGGAAGCAGTCGACCGGGGCCTCGATGTCCAGGTTGCGGATCACGACGTTGTCGGCCGCGCTGAGCATCAGGTTCATCCCGGACAGGCGGGCGCCGCCGCCGAGGCCGTAGATCGTCGTGTTGCCGAAGACCCGGATCTTCGTCTCGGCCGACTGGTTCGCCTGGGAGGCCGCTCGCGCCGTCTCCAGCGGACCGCTGGGCTTGGCCGCCCGGCCCCACACCGCCGGGTCGTACGCCGCCAGGTAGGCCTCGCGGGTGTAGCCGGGATCGGCGTACTTCGCGCAGCCGTCCGGGGCGGCGTCGCCGTCGACCTTGCCGGCCACGTAGACCATCCGGGGCGCGCTGTCGGTGCCGTCGCCGAGCGCGGCGACCAGACCGGCCCGGTCGTGGACGACGAAGGTGTGCGCGGCGTCGGCCGCTCCCCCGCCGGTCGTCCCCGTCGTGGCCGACGCCCAGCCGTCCTTGGCGGCCAAGGCCTCCCGTCCCGGCCCGGCCTGGGGTCCTTGGGCGGAGGCGGGGTCGGCGACTCCGGTCAGCCCCAGGGCGACGAGCGAGACGGCGAGCACCAGACGTGTCGTACGCATGCCGAGCACGTTACGAAAGCCGGCCGGGACCACCAATAATTCTGCACATGCAGATGTATCGAATAACTTGATCACGCCGATCGCCGCTGATGGATGCGGCATACCTGACTAGGTCGTCGGAGTTTGCAACCGTTTGCAGTTGCAGCGCCTCACCAGCGCCCGAGGCGGGTGTTCAACAGACTGATCGCGGCCACCCCCGCCGTCGACGTACGCAGCACGTTATCGCCCAGCCGCACCGGCACCGCCCCGGCCTCGGTGAACGTGGCGAGTTCGGCCGGGGCGACGCCGCCTTCGGGCCCGACGACCAGGATCAGGTCACCGGCGTCCGGCAGGTCGACGGCCGCCAGGCGTACGACTGCCTCCTCATGAAGGACGAACGCGGAGCCGGCGGCCATGCGCGCGGCGAGGTTCTTCGTCGAGACGTCGGGTGTGCCGCCCACGGCCGGGACCCACGCGCGGCGGGCCTGTTTGGCCGCTTCGCGGGCGGTGGCCGCCCACTTGTCGCGGGACTTGGCCCCCCGATCGCCGCGCCACTGGGTGACGCTGCGGGCGGCCGCCCAGGGCAGGATCTCGTCGACGCCGACCTCGGTCATCGCCTGCACCGCGAGTTCTCCGCGATCGCCCTTGGCCAGACCCTGCGCGACGACCAGCCGCGGCTGCGGCGGCTCAGTACGCGCGACCGCCCCCACGTCGAGCAGCAACGAGCCCTTGCTCGCGGAGACGACCGTGGCCGGGGCGAGGCCGCCGAGCCCGTCGCCGAGCAGCAGCTCCTCGCCCGGCTGGAGCCGCTGCACATCGGCGGCGTGCCGGCCTTCCGCACCTTCCAGGACGAACCGCCCGATCGCGGGCAGCGCGTCGACCAGGAACAGCGGCCTGCTCACCGCTCAGTGGCCGTTGAACGCGTTGCGCAGCGAGCTGAAGAAGCCGCCGGTCTGCTTGGCCAGCTCGGCCATCTCCTCGCCCCGCGACTTGGCGAAGTCGCGCAGCATCTTCTCCTGCTCGGGCGTGATCTTCGTCGGCGTCCGCACGTCGAGGTGCACGAAGAGGTCGCCACGGGCGCTGCCACGCAGGTGCGGCACACCCCGCCCCTTGATCCGGACGGTGGCGCCGGCCTGGGTGCCGGCCTTGACGTCGACCTGTTCCTCGGTGTCGAGAGTCTTTATGGTCAGCCGGGTGCCCAGGGCCGCCGCCGTCATCGGCACGGTCACCTTGCAGTGCAGGTCGTTGCCCTTGCGGGCGAAGACGTCGTGCGGCCGCTCGTGGATCTCGACGTAGAGGTCGCCGGGCTGGCCGCCGCCGGGGCCGACCTCGCCCTGCTGAGCGAGGCGGATGCGCATGCCGTCCTCGACCCCGGCCGGGATCTTCACCGTCAGCGTCCGGCGCGTACGCACCCGGCCCTCGCCGCCGCAGGTGGCGCAGGGGTGCGGGATGGTGGTGCCGAAGCCCTGACAGGCCGAGCACGGGCGGGTCGAGACGACCTGGCCGAGGAAGGTGCGCTGAACCGACTGCACCTCGCCCTTGCCGTGACAGATGTCGCAGGTCACCGGATGCGTGCCGGCCGCCGTCCCAGCACCCGAACAGGTCGAGCAGAGCACCGCGGTGTCCACGGTGAGCGGCGCCTCGACGCCGAACGCGGTCTCCTGCAGCTCCAGGTCGAGCCGGATGATGGCGTCCGCCCCCGGCCGTACGCGCGGCCGCGGCCCACGTGCGGTCGCACCGCCGAAGAAGGCGTCCATGATGTCCTGGAAGCCGACGAACGGGCCGCCCGGCCCGCCGGGACCGCCCATGCCGCCGCCACCGGGCGCGAGCGGGTCGCCGCCGAGGTCGACGATCTGCCGCTTGTGATCGTCCGACAGGACCTCGTACGCGGCGTTGATCTCCTTGAAGCGGTCCTGCGCCTCGGGGTCCGGGTTGACATCAGGGTGGTATTGGCGCGCCAGCTTCCGATAGGCGCGCTTGATGTCGTCCGCGGTGGCGTCCTTGGGCACGCCCAGGATGCCGTAGTAGTCCTTGGCCACGTGATCCTCTTCAGTTCTGTGCGAGTAGGTCGCCCACGTATCGGGCCACTGCCCGGACGGTCGCGATCGTGCCGGGGTAGTCCATCCGGGTCGGGCCGAGTACGCCCATCCCGCCGACGATCTGCCCGCCCGGTCCGTATCCGGTGCTCACGATGGAGGTGGCGCGCAGATCGGCGTACTCATTCTCGTCGCCGATGCTGACCCGCGTGGAACCGGACTGCTCGCCGACCAGCTTGAGGAGGATGACCTCCTCTTCCAGGGCTTCGAGCACCGGCCGGATCGACCCGGCGAAGTCCAGCATGCTCGCGCGGGTCAAGTTCGCCGTGCCGGCGAGCGCGATCCGTTCCTCGTGTCGCTCGACCAGGGTCTCCAGCAGCACGGTGGCCAGCGTGGTCATGGCCGGGCGCAGCTCCTCCGCGACCTCCTCGACCAGCGTCTGGACCAATGGCGGGGTCTGGGTCAGCGGTTGACCGCCGAGCTTGGCGTTGATGATGCGGCGCAGCTCCAGCACGTCCTCGGCGGGCAGCGTGCCGGGGATGTCGACCTGGCGCTGCTCGACCCGGCCGGTGTCGGTGATCATCACCAACATCATCCGCGTGGTCGACAAGGGCACCAACTCCAGGTGCCGCACCTTGGACCGCGACAGCGACGGGTACTGCACCACCGCGACCTGCCGCGTCAACTGAGCCAGCAGGCGGACCGTCCGATGGACGACGTCGTCGAGGTCGACCGCGCCGAGCAGGAAGCGCTCGATCGCTCGGCGCTCGGCCGGGGAGAGCGGCTTGATCTTCGACAGCCGGTCCACGAACAGGCGGTAGCCGGCGTCGGTCGGGACACGCCCGGCGCTGGTGTGCGGCTGCCGGATGTAGCCCTCCTCCTCGAGGACGGCCATGTCGTTGCGCACGGTCGCCGGGGAGACGCCTAGTGAGTGCCGCTCCACCAGGGACTTGCTGCCGACCGGCTCCTGGGTCGACACGTAGTCCTCGATGATGGCGCGCAGCACGTCGAGCTTGCGATCGTCGAGTCCCACCGGCGCACCTCCCTGCCCTCCGTGGTCGGGCCCCCGGCCCCGGGGCGGGTCGGGCTGCGGCTCGATTCTGGCACTCGTACGCCGCGAGTGCCAGTTTACCGGCCGTTCGTCTCCCTCGGCGGAGCGCTGTATCGCCCCTTGACCATCATGAGTGACGAAGCTGTCGAAATCGTCCGGCTGCACGTCTACCGGCGACGATAGTCTGGACATTTGGCCGCCTTAGTGTCGCCAACCGGTCGAATGCGAGCTCTGGCGGATATTGATCTGTGGGCTTACCGTGTCGCGCATGAGTGAAACCCCCACCCCTCCGGGGACGCCGGACCCCGAGCCGCCGGCCGCCCCCCAATACGACGCGCCGCCGCCTCCCCCGGTGACGGGCTCCACGCCGCCTCCGCCGATCGCCGGTCAGGTCGCACCGGTCGGCTATGCCAACCAGGACGAGAAGATGTGGGCGCTGATCGCCCACTTCGGTGGCGCGGGCGCCGCGCTGATCAGCGGCGGCTGGCTCGGCTGGGTCCCCCCGCTGATCGCGATGCTCGTCAAGGGCAACGAATCGCCCACGGTCCGGGCGCACGCGCTCGCCGCACTGAACTTCCAGGGCCTGTGGGCCATCATCTCGGTGCTGAGCTACGTGCTGTTCTGCGCTGTGATCGGCTTCATCACGTTGCCGATCGCCATCCTCATCGCGGCGATCTTCGGGGTGATCGCGGGTCTCAAGGCCAACGAGGGAACGCTCTACTCGTATCCGTTGTCCGTCAGCGTGATCAAGTAAGCAGGTCGCGGATGACCGCATCCGCCAGCAGACGGCCGCGCAGGGTCAACACCGCGCGGCCGTTCGCGTACTCGGCGGCGTCCAGCAGACCGTCCATTGTGGCGCGTTCGGCGGCGGCCGGGCCGCCCTCGCGCAGTCGGGCGAGCGGGTAGCCGTCCCGAAGACGCAGCCGCAACATGACGTCCTCGACGTACTGGTCGTCCGCGCTCAGCAGTTCCCGGCCCGCGCCCGGCGAATGGCCGTCGGCGAGCAGCTTCGCGTAGTGCGCCGGGCGCTTCACGTTCCACCAGCGGACCCCGCCGACATGCGAATGCGCGCCCGGCCCGATCCCCCACCAGTCGCCGCCGGTCCAGTACAACAGGTTGTGCGCGCACCGGGCCGCGTCCGACGCCGCCCAGTTCGACACCTCGTACCAGCCCAGGCCGGCCCCGCTCAGCGCGGCCTCCGCCGCCAGGTAGCGGTCCGCGGCAACGTCGTCGCTGGGCATCGGGACCTCGCCCCGCCGGATGCGCGCGGCCAGGCGCGTCCCGTCCTCCACGATCAACGAGTACGCGCTGACGTGGTCGACCCCGGCTGTCACGGCGGCTTGGAGGGACGCCTCGAAGTCGTCCGCGGTCTCGCCGGGCGTGCCGTAGATGAGGTCGAGGTTGACGTGCTCGAAGCCCGCCTCGCGCGCCTCGGCCGCGGCGGCGGTGGCCCGGCCCGGGGTGTGCTTGCGGTCCAGCACCCGCAGGACGTGCGCGGCGGCCGACTGCATGCCGAGGGAGATCCGGGTGAAGCCGGCCTTCCGCAGCCGGGCCAGCGAGTCCGGGTCGACCGACTCGGGGTTCGCTTCGGTGGTGACCTCGGCCCCGGGCGCGAGGCCCCAGACCCGGTCGACGGCGTCGAGCAGACGGGCCAGGTCGTCCGGCGGGAGCAGGGTCGGGGTGCCGCCGCCGACGAAGACCGTCCGGACCGGGCCGGCCTCCGGCAGTACGCGCCGGGCCAGCTCGATCTCGGCCAGCGCAGCGCTGACGTAGTCGCCCTGGGCCAACCCGCTCTCGGTCGGGGTGTACGTGTTGAAGTCGCAGTAGCCACAGCGGCTGGCACAGAACGGGACGTGGAGATAGACGCCGAAGTCACGCTCGCGTACGCCGTCGAGCGCCGTCGCGGGCAACTCACCGGAGGTCGGGACGGGCTCGCCGTCGGGCAGCGTGGCTGGCATGCGTACCAGTCTGCCCCAGCGCCGCAGTTGAACGACCGTTAACCTGACGGGCATGGCTCTGATTCAGGCGGCGCACTCCGGCGGGGTGGCCACGATCACGCTCGACAGCCCGGCCAACCGCAACGCGTTGTCCCTCGCCTTGATGGCGGAGTTGCTGGCGGCTCTGGAAGCCGCGGCCGGCGACGACGGCGTACGCCTTGTGGAGCTGCGCCACACCGGCCCGGTGTTCTGCTCGGGCGCGGACCTCAAGGAGACCCAGGCCGGCGACGGGGACGCCTTGCCGGTGGCTCGCCTGGGTGAGGTGCTGGCGGCGCTGGCCGAGCACCCCAAGCCGGTGCTGGCGGTGGTCGGCGGACCGGCCCGCGCGGGCGGGCTCGGCCTGATGGCGGCGGCGGACGTCACGATCTGCGCCGATACCGCGCACTTCGCCTTCTCCGAGGTACGCCTCGGCGTCGTCCCGTCGGTGATCTCGGCGGTCGTCCTGCCCCGGCTGACCTCCCGGGCCGCCGCGGAGTTGTTCCTCACCGGCGACGTCTTCGACGGTCCACGGGCCGCGCAGATCGGCTTGGTCAGCCGCAGCGTGCCGGCCGACGACCTCGACGCCGCGGCGCAGGCGCTCCGAGAGTCGTTGTTGCGCGGGGGCCCGGACGCGATGCGCGCCACGAAGCGGCTGCTGCGGGAGCGCCCCATCGACATGGCCGACCTGACCGCGCTGTCGGTCCGTCACTTCACCTCGGCCGAGGGGCGCGAGGGCGTCGCCGCCGCCCGCGAGAAGCGCACCCCCACCTGGCTCCCCTGACCACTCGCCCACCCGCCACTTCGCGCCGGATCAGGGATCTGTGTCGAATCTTGACCCAAGATTCGACCTGGAACCCTGATCCAGCGCCCAGTGGCGGGGTCTCCAGCGGGAGGGTGCCCAGCGGCGGGGTGTCCAGCGGGAGGGTGCCCAGCAGCGGGGTGCGCAGCGGGAGGGAGTTCGGGGCCGCGAAGGGGAGCGGTCCGAGGGCGGGCCGGGGTTAGAGTGGTCTGCGTGACGAAGGCGGCACGCGGGACCCTGGTGGGGCTGGTGATCGTCGCCGTGCTGGGTGGGATCGTGCTCTACTTCGTCGCGAAGGGCGGTTCGCCCACTTTCCGTCTCCCGCAGTCGTCCGGCTGCAAGGTCTCCAACGCCGAGACCGAGGTTCGGCTGGACGTGACCCAGATGAGCAACGCCGCGACCATCACCGCGGTCGGCATCGGCCGCAAGGTGCCCGACCGGGCGGTCGTGGTCGCGCTGGCCACCGCGTTGCAGGAGTCGAAGCTGGAGAACCTGGACGGCGGCGACCGCGACTCGATCGGCCTCTTCCAGCAGCGGCCGAGCCAGGGCTGGGGCACGCCGGACCAGATCGCCGACCCACGGTACGCGGCCAAGAAGTTCTACACCGCCCTGTTGAAGGTCAAGGGCTGGCAGAAGATGCGGGTCACCGAGGCCGCCCAGAAGGTGCAGCGGTCCGCGTACCCGGAGGCGTATCAGAAGTGGGCCGACGAGGCCGAGGTGATCGCCAACGCGTTGCTCGGGAAGGTGTCCGCAGCGGTGCGCTGCACGCTGCCTGACACCGACGGCGCGGCCACCGACGCCGCCGCGATCGGTTCGCTGGCCGAGGCGATGAAGCTGGATTACGGCACGATCACCGCGACGCCCGACGACGGGGCCAAGGCGGTGCTGGTCAGCGCGGCCGACGCGACCCGCGGCTGGGCGTACGCCCACTGGCTGGTGGCCCGGGCGGCCGATCATCGCGTGGCCAGCGTGACCTTCGCCGGCCGGGTGTGGACCGCCGACTCCGGCGAGTGGAAGCCCGCCGCGGTGAACGACGCCTCCCGGGTGATCGCCGCCCTCTAGACCGCACGAAAAGTGCCGTCTCACACAGTGGGAAACACACCAGACGGCACCGCCGCACCGCGAATCCAGCACATCGGACATTTACCCCGAGTCTCATCAACCGCCGGTGACCGCGGATAAGCGCAGCGTAAGCGCCCTGCGGTGGTGGAGATCTCGGTCTGAACGTCGCCAGGAACGCGAGTTACCATCGCGCTTTGTGTCCGGCCGAGCCCGAGCAGCGGTCCCGACCGGTCCCTCCCAGACCGCTTACCACCCTAGGGGAGACATGGCGAAGAAGGACTACGGCTATGGCCTCACCGGCTACGAGCCGATCAGCGAGGTCGATCGCAAAGAGTTCCACGAGCAGGGCTTCCTGCTGCTGCGCAACGTGCTGACCGACGAGCACCGGGCCGACCTGGAAGCGGCGGTCGACCGGGTCTACGCCGAGGAGCTCGAGGCCGGGCGGCACAAGGACGGCACCGTTCACCTCCTGGGCTTCCTCAACCGGGACGAGCTGTTCGGCGACCTGCTGACGCACCCCAAGGTCCTCCCGTACATGTGGGGCCTCGCCGGCTGGAACATCTACTCGCACCACAACCACCTCGACGTGACCCCGCCGGCCAAGGAGCCGGAGAAGCCCTACTGGGGCTGGCACCAGGACGGTTACCGGCAGAACTCCGACCCGGAGACGATGGACCCGAACCTGCCGCGGCCGATGTTCTCGCTGAAGATCGCGTACGTGCTCTCCGACCTGTCGGAGACCGGCCGGGGCGCCACCAAGGTCATCCCGGGCAGCCACCTGATGAACTCGCTGCCCCGCCCGGCCGACCTCTCGGTGCACAACCCGGACCCCGAGGGCACCGTCGAGATCACCGCGAACCCCGGTGACGCGTTCATCTTCGACCGCCGCCAGTGGCACTCCCGGTCGACGAACCTCTCCACCATCACGCGGAAGATGCTGTTCGTCGGCTACACCTACCGCTGGATCCGGCACCTGGACGCGATCGACTTCGACCCCAACGGCGAGTGGTACGCCAACCGCACCCCGGTGCAGCGTCAGCTGCTCGGCGAGGCGCCGCACTCGGCGAACTACTGGGGCATCAACTGGGACGGCTACATCGACGACGAGATCCCGCTGCGCAAGGAGCTGAAGGAGCGCGGCCAGCTCGACCGCGCCATCCCCTGGCTGCGCTAGAAGTGATCACGAAAACGGGGGCCTCGGTCGGGGCCCCCGTTTCGCGTTGAAGCGGCCTACTCGTAGATCGAGTGCGGCGGTACGCAGCCGCCGAGCACGTTGGCCGGGCTGTTGATGGCCGGCGACAGCCCGACGAGCGAGACGAGCGAGTCCTGCGCGCAGGTCTGGAGCGGCAGCACGTCCAGCACCACGTTGCTGAGCAGCGGGATGTCCGCCTGCGGCTCGCGTACGCTGATCTGGTTGTTGCTGTCGCGGCAGGTGCCCGTGACGGTGGTCGGCGAGTTGAACCCGGCCGAGACGCCCGCCCCCATGACGGCGGTCGAACCGCAGACCTGCCAGGCGGCCGCGTTGACGACCGAGCCGGACAGCAACGACACCAGGCTGTTGGGGCCGCCCAGGTTCTTGCCGTCGGTGATCTGCGTGTTGGCGTTGTCGCAGTCGCCCACCACGGTCGCCGGAGAGTTGACCGCGGCCTGTACGCCGACGCCGGCCACCACATTCGAGCCGCAGACCTGCCACGGCAGCGCGTTGACCGAGGTGTCGTCCAAAATGGAGATGACGCCGGGCACGGCGTCCTGCTTGAGCCGGACGTTGGCGTTGGTGCAGTCGCCCAGCTGCGTGTGCGGCGTACCCGAGGTGACCACGGCACCCGGGCCGGCGACGGCGTTCGAGCCGCAGATCTGCCAGGCGGCCGCGTTCACCGAGGAGCCCACGCCGATCGTGATGAGCGGCTGGAAGAACGGCTCGCCCACCCTGTCCAGCGCCTTCGCGGCACCGGTGGTCGCGGCGGCGGTCGTGGCGGACGCGTCACCGTGCTGCGTCGTCAAGCCGGGTGCCGCGGCGGCGGGTGCGCCGATCGCGGCCACGGTCGCGAGCGCGCCGACGGCGACCGCCCCCACCTTTCTCACCTGCATGGTCACTCCTCGTACTGGAGATTGGTCCAAAGAAAGTGGACAAATGCTTCTAACTGGTGCAAACACTGCACTTTGGGTAACGACCCGAAGCTGATCTCGTTACCGCGTACCACCGCGGACGCGGACCGTCGCAGCCGGCCGCGGGCATGGCAGCGGGCATGGCAGCGGACATGGAAGTGGGGCGGACCCGTCGATCCGCCCCACCGTCGAACTGTTCGTTACCGCCGAACCCGACGTCAGTCGATGATCGTGTCGGCGTTGTGGCAAGCGCCGAAGACCGTGGTGCTCGACTGGAGCGCGACGGTGCCGCCGACACCCGCGACCGAGTTGGAACCGCAGACCTGCCACGGCGCCACGTTGATCGAGGTGTTGTCCAGGACGGAGACGACCGAGGTCGGGTCGTCCTGGGAGATCTTCACGGTCGCGTTGCGGCAGTCGCCGAAGACCGCGTCGGGCGAGCCGCTGACGACGGTGCCACCGACGCCGGCCACCACGTTGGAGGCGCAGATCTGCCAGCTGGCAGCCTGAACCGCCGAGCCGTCACCGACGGTCGCGAGCGACTGCGGCTCGGTGTCCCACGGTGCGCCCCAGCCCATGCCGGCCTTGGGCGACGCCGCCGCCGTCCGGACGGTGTGCATCTTCTTGTTCAGCAGGGCGTCCTTGCGGGCACCGAAGGCGGCGCGGACCACGTCGGTCTGGTCGCCGCCGACACCGGCTAGCTTGGCGGCGAGCCGCTGCCGCTTGACCGCCATGCGCTGCTGCTTGGCGTTCTGCTTGGCGGCCTTGAGGGCCACCTTCTGCTGCGGGGACAGCTTGGTCCGCGCGGTGGCCACCGTGCCGGCCTCGGTGTAGTTGCCGTCGGGGCCGCTGATCACGATGTTCGAGTTGTCGCAGCCGCCCAGCACCGTCGCCGGGGTCTGGAGGGCGACCGTGCCGCCGACGCCCGCGACTCCGTTGGAGCCGCAGAACTGCCACGACGCGGCGGCGATCGCCGTGTCGTTCAGCGCGCCGATGACCGGCGGGACGGTGTCCTGCTTCAGCCAGACGTTGGCGTTGGTGCAGCCGTCGAGCACGGTGGTCGGGCTGCTGGAGTTGATGACCCCGCCGACGCCGGCCATGACGTTGGACGCACAGATCTGCCACGCGGCGGCGTTCGCGACGGAACCGGTGCCGGCGGAGACCAGGGACTGCTGCGGGCCGTCCCACGGGGCCTGCCACATGTCACGGGCGGCGCCGAGGAAGGGCGAGGCGACCTCACGCATCGACTGCGCCTTGGCCTCAGTGGTGTGGGCGGAAGCGGCGGCGGGAGCACCGATCACCGCGACGGTCGCGAGCGCGCCAAAGGCAACAGCTCCGGCCTTCTTAATCTGCATTGTCACTCCTTGTGCACATAGGTCCGCTTCAGCCCCGGCAATTCGGGCGAAAGCGGCAAACACTGCACTTGGGGTAACGATGGGTTGACGCCGACGTTACTCAGCGAACTGATCTTTTCTACAAAGGATCTGGACGGCGTCTGTGAGCGCGCGGTCCATCGTGCCGAACGCCATCGGAGGCGCTGTGACCAGCGGAAACCACGCCATCTCCGACGACTCCTCGGGATCGAGCGTGACCTCGCCCGCGGGCAACCGGGCCAGCCAGAAGCAGTCCAGCACCGGCAGCAGCTCGTCCTGGAACAGGTAGCTGCCGACGTACATCCCGACGAACTCGCCCAGCACGACGTCGACGCCCAGCTCCTCGCGGCCCTCGCGGACCGCGGCCGCCGCCGGCTCCTCCCAGCCGTCGCAGAACCCGCCCGGCGTCTCCCACAGTCCCGCTTGCGGCTCGCGAGCCCGTTTCAAGGCCAGGAAATTCCCCGCGCCGTCGTGCACGATCAGGCTCGCGGTGGGTCTCGCGTTCACATACAGCTGGTACGCACACTGCCCGCACTGAGAAGGCGGGGCAGCCGAGAGGGCCGCCCCGCACCGGGGGCAGAACATCACTTGCGCCCGGACTTGCCGCCGCCCGAGTCACCACTGTCCGACGTCGACAACGCGGCGATGAAGGCCTCCTGCGGCACCTCGACGCGGCCGACCATCTTCATGCGCTTCTTGCCTTCCTTCTGCTTCTCCAGCAGCTTGCGCTTCCGGGTGATGTCACCGCCGTAGCACTTGGCCAGCACGTCCTTGCGGATGGCGCGGATCGTCTCGCGGGCGATGATCCGGGAGCCGATCGCCGCCTGGATCGGCACCTCGAACTGCTGCCGCGGAATCAGTTCGCGCAGCTTCGCGGCGATGGTCGTGCCGTACGTGTAGGCCTTGTCCTTGTGGACGATCGCGGAGAAGGCGTCGACCGTCTCCCCCTGCAGCAGGATGTCCACCTTGACCAGCTCGGCCGACTGCTCGCCGGAGGGCTCGTAGTCGAGGCTGGCGTACCCCTTGGTCCTGGACTTGAGCTGGTCGAAGAAGTCGAAGATGATCTCGCCCAGGGGCAGCACGTAGCGCAACTCGACGCGATCCGCGGACAGGTAGTCCATGCCTTGCAGCGTGCCGCGGCGACCCTGGCAGAGTTCCATGATCGCGCCGACGTAGTCGTTGGGCGCGAGCACGGTGACCCGGGCGACCGGCTCGAACACCTCGGCGACCTTGCCCGTCGGGTACTCGCTGGGGTTGGTGACGACGACCTCGTTGCCGTCCTCCATCAGCACGCGGTACACCACGTTCGGCGCGGTGGCGATGAGGTCGAGACCGAACTCCCGTTCCAGCCGCTGCTGGATGATCTCCAGGTGCAGCAGGCCCAGGAAGCCGACGCGGAAACCGAAGCCCAGCGCGGCCGACGACTCCGGCTCGTAGACCAGCGCGGCGTCGTTCAGCTTGAGCTTGTCGAGCGCCTCCCGCAGCGCCGGGTAGTCCGACCCGTCGATCGGGTAGAGCCCCGAGTAGACCATCGGCTTGGGGTCCTTGTAGCCGCCGAGCGACTCCTTGGCCGGCCGGGCGTTGATCGTGACCGTGTCGCCGACTCGGGATTGGCGGACGTCCTTCACGCCGGTGATCAGGTAGCCCACCTCGCCGACGCCGAGCGCGCCGGACTTGACCGGCTCGGGCGAGATGACTCCCAGTTCCAGCAGCTCGTGCACGGCGCCCGTGGACATCATGCGGATCCGGTCGCGGGCCTCGATCCGGCCGTCGACCACTCGCACGTAGGTCACGACGCCCCGGTAGATGTCGTAGACGGAGTCGAAGATCATGGCGCGGGCGGACGCACCGGAGTCGCCGATCGGCGCGGGCAGCCGCCGCACGATCTCGTCCAGCAGATGCGGTACGCCGACCCCGGTCTTGCCTGAGACCTTCAGCACTTCCTCGGGCAGGCAGCCGACCAGGTTGGCCAGCTCCTCGGCGTACTTCTCGGGCTGGGCGGCCGGCAGGTCGATCTTGTTCAGCACCGGGATGATCGTCAGATCGTTCTCCATGGCCAGATACAGGTTGGCCAGGGTCTGCGCCTCGATCCCCTGCGCGGCGTCGACCAGCAGGACGGCGCCCTCGCACGCGGCGAGGCTGCGCGAGACCTCATAGGTGAAGTCGACGTGCCCCGGAGTGTCGATCATGTTGAGGACGACCGTCTCGCCGGTCCGCTCCCCCTCGCGCACGGTCCACGGCATGCGGACCGCCTGCGACTTGATCGTGATGCCGCGCTCCCGCTCGATGTCCATGCGGTCCAGGTACTGCGCCCGCATCTGGCGCGGATCGACCACCTCGGTCAGCTGCAACATGCGGTCGGCCAAAGTTGATTTACCGTGGTCGATGTGTGCGATGATGCAGAAGTTCCGGATGGCACCGGGTTCGGTGGCACCGGGCTGGTTCACACCGGGCGTCGGAGGCACGGATCGTCCGTTTCGTCGTCAGATGGGATGACGCTGCGGCTGCAGCTCGCTCCTATGATCCCATGCCCGGCCCGAACCCCGACACGTGTAGCGCTAGCAGCGGCAACCCTCGTTCGCGGGCCAGCCCAGGAACAGCGCGGCCAGCCGCGGCAGCCGCGCCCGCATGATCAGGTCGTCGTCGACGTCGAACCGCTCGCCGGCCGGGTCGCCCTGCTTGCGCAGATCGACGGCGCACACCTCGGCGACGGCGTCGCCCACCAGCTCGGCGAAGATCGCGCTGTCGTCGTCCCAATCGGCCGCCTCGGCGACGACGGGGTTCCCGGCGAGCGCGTCCGGATCGGCCAGCGCCTTGGCGTACCAGTCTTTTCCGGTCGCGATCAGGCCGAAGCGGAAGTCCTCGAAGCCGTCGAGATCACAGCCGCCCCCGATCAGGTACGCGGCGGCGTACACGTCCCACCGGAGAGCCTGGGCGCTCAGCTGGGCGAACGTCTGCCCGAACGCGGTACGCCCAGCGGGCGACAGCCGCCCGAGCCGGTCGGTCAGCGCCTTGGCCAGCGCCTCGCCGTCCTGGCCGATCTCGCCGGCGACATCCGCCCGCGCGGCGTCGATCACGTCCCAGAACTCGTCCAGTTCCACGGTCGCCTCCTCGGTCTGGTGGTTTAACGACTAGCGTCCGATCGCGGCTCTACGGGACCATTCCGGGCATGATCCCGTACACCGAGACCGCGCAACGGCCCGATTGGGAGCAGTTGCCGGAGTCGCTGCGCACTGCGATCGCGGAGCGGCTCGGCGGTGAGGTCGCGTCCGCGCGGGTCGCCCGAAGCGGCTTCACCCAAGGCTTCGCGGCGGTCCTCACCACGGTGGCCGGGTTCCACGCCTTCGTCAAGGCCGCGCCGCTCGATCTCACAGTGGCCGAGTGGTACGCCCAAGAGGCGCGGATCACCGAGGCGTTGCCGGTCGGCGTACCGGTGCCCCGGGTGCGCTGGGCGACGGAGCTGGCCGGGCACTTCGTGATCTGCCTCGACGCGGTGGACGGCGCGCACATGCCCGAACTGCCGTGGCGCGCACCGGATCTGGCCGCCGCCCTGGACGCGTACGCACGAACGGCAGCGCTGCTCACGCCGATGCCGGCGGCGTTGGCCGAGTTCGCGCCGGATCCGTTCAGCGCTGTGATGCGCGGCACCCTCGACCGCTGGGCCGCCGTGCTCTCGGGCGCGGCCGAGCTGCCGGACCCCAGGCTGGAGCCGCATCTCGCCGAACTCGCGCGGTTGGAGCGACGGCTGCTGGACTACGGCGATGCCATGCCCGGCGTCATGCACTGCGACCTGCGGGCGGACAACGTGATCCTGGACACCACCGGGGCGGCGTGGATCTGCGACTGGAACCACCTTTGCCGAGGGCCGGCCTGGCTCGACCTGGTCAGCCTGCTGATCTCGGCAGCCCCCGACCATGACGTGGATACGCTGTTCACCACGCATCCTGCCGTCGCGGGCGCGCCCGAGGACGCGCTCGACGCGACCTTGGCGGGCCTCGCCGGGTACTACCTGACCCAGGGCATGCACCCGGAGATCCCGACTTCCCCGTATGTCCGGACCCACCAGCGGCACTGCGGGCGGCTGGCGATAGAATGGCTGGCGCGTCGCCAGAAGTGGCGCTGGTGACCTAGTCCGCCCGAGCTGCCCTGCGCTTTGGCTGACCAAGGCCGCGCCTGGTAATCTGGCACGTCGAACTTTTGTGTCCCCGCTTCAGCGGGGTTGATGCCCCGAGCTAGGAGAGGCTGACACGTGGCCAACATCAAGTCGCAGATCAAGCGCAACCGCCAGAACGAGAAGGCGCGGCTGCGGAACAAGGCGGTCAAGTCTTCGCTGAAGACCGCGATCCGCAAGTTCCACGAGGCGTCCGAGGCCGGCGACGCCGCCAAGGCGTCGGAGCTGATGCTCGCCGCTTCCCGTCAGCTCGACAAGGCGGTCAGCAAGGGCGTCATCCACAAGAACCAGGCGGCGAACCGCAAGTCGTCGATCGCCAAGCGGCTCAACACGGTCGCCGCGGCCTGACGCTCCAGACACGCGACAAGCCCGCTGCCCTCATCGGCGGCGGGCTTTTGCGTACCTGGAACCAGATCGGGCTCAGTCGTAGCGGTGCGCGGCGGACTGCCGCCGCCGGGCCTGGCTGGAACGCACCTCGTCCGGGGCGGCCAGGCCGGCGTACGGCTGAGGCACCGAGGCCCGGCCGACGGCAGGCACCTCATCGGGGAAGTCTTCGTCGTCCACCTGCGCGGGACCGCCGTCGGCAGCCGCCGAGGCGAGGGCGGCCTGCCGCCCGGCCGCCTTGGCCTCGCGTTTTGCCGCCCGCCGGGTGGCGCTGCGGACCGCCGCCCGAGCCTGCGCGCGGGCCGCTGAGCGGGCGCCGAATCCCGCGATCAGATCGTTGATCTTCACCATGATCGCGATGGCACCGGGGAGCACCACGACCGCCCACCACGTCACCAGCTCGGCCAGGGCGAGCAGGGTGGCCAGGGCGATCGCGCCCTCGAAGAAGAAGAAACACAGCAGGCCACTGGGCCGGATGTAGTGCAGCCCCAGGACTCGGGCGTAGAACGGACGATCCTTCGCGGCGATGCCGGCGATCATCGCCCGCTCCGGGCCGCCGCCATCGCCATGATGGCCCGCTCCAGGGCGTACCCGCGATCGTCGGAACCGCCCTTGACCTCGGCGTTGCACACAGCAGCGGCGGCCATCGCGTCCACGAGGCCCTCCGGACTCCAGCCCCGGGCCATCCGCTGCGCCTTCTCGATCTTCCACGCGGGCATGCCGAGCTTGCTCGCCAACTGGTACGCGTTTCCGCCGCGCCCGGCCGAGGCGACCCGTGCGATGGTGCGTACGCCGTCGGCGAGCGCGTCCGCGATCGGGACCGGGTCGACACCAGTGGCCAGCGCCCAGCGCAACGCCTCCAGCGCGGCCGGGATGTCGCCCGCGACGGCGGCGTCGGCCACGGCGAACCCGCTGACCTCGGCCCGGCCCTTGTAGTACCGCTGCACGACGTCGAGCTCGATCCGCCCATTCGTGTCGGCCATCAACTGGTTGCACGCGGCAGCGAGTTCGCGCAGGTCGTTGCCGACCGCGTCGAGCAGCGCCTCGGCCGCCTCGCCGCTGCACTTGCCGCCGAGCCGCCGGATCTCCGAGCGGATGAAGTCGACCTTGTCGGCATGCCGGGACAGCTTGGCCGCCAGCGCGACCTCCGCCCCCGCCTGCTTCAGACCGTCGGCGAGGGCCTTGCCCTTGGCGCCGCCGGCGTGGCAGACCACCAGGGTCGCCCCCGGATCGGCGTCGGCCGCGTAGGCGAGCAGCGCCGCCGTCAGGTCCTTCTTCGCGTCCTGTCCGTTGTAGACGATCACCACCGGGCGACCGCCGAACAGCGACGGGCTCAATGCGCCCGCCAGCTCGCCCGCGAGCAGATCGCTGCCCTGGAACTCGTTGACCGAGGCGACCGGATCGTCCCATCTGACCGCTTCCACTACTTGGTTGACGGCGCGGGAGGCCAACAACTCTTCGTCACCGAGAACCAATAGCAGCGCGGGAGCACTCACACCGCAATACTCGCATGCCGAGCGCCATGATCCGCTCACTCGTCGGGGTGGGCGGCACATCGGTATTCACGACCGTGGCGTCACGGTGAGTTGACCAGCGTCGATGGCGATCGCGACGTCCCCCGCCTGGTCCGTACGCACGACACGCGCGCCGCCACGGGTCAGGCTCGCCAGCACCGCCGGGTTCGGATGCCCGTAGTCGTTGCCCGCACCCACACTGACCAGCGCAATCGCCGGTGCGACGGCGGCCAGGAACGCCGGATCCTGGAAGGCCGAACCGTGATGCGCGACCTTGAGGACGTCGGCGCGACCGACTCCGGCCGCGACCAACTCCTGTTGCTCCTCGACCTCGGCATCACCCGTGAGCAGCACCGACGTTCCCCCGAACGAGACGCTCAGCACAATCGAGTTGTTGTTCGGATCCGACCTCGTGCCGCGTAACGGGGTCACCGGTCCGGTGACCGTCATCGTCAGCGGGCCGATGCGGCGTACCTCGCCAGGGGCGGCCACGCTCACCGGCGAGCGGGCGGCGGACGCCGCCGCGAGCACCCCCGTACGCCCCTCGACCGGCTCCGGCCAGGCGGGCGTCAGAACGGCGGAGACCCGGCGGCCCCGGAACACCCCGGCGACACCGCCGACGTGGTCGGCGTGGAAATGGCTGATCACCAGCAACGGAACCGTCGTGATCCCGAGCCGGTCCAGGCAGCCCGCCACCGCCGCGGGCTCCGGACCGGCGTCCACGACGACGGCCGCGCCGTCCTGCGTACGCAGCACCGTCGCGTCGCCCTGGCCGACATCGCAGGCGACCACCAGCCAACCCTTCGGCGGCCACCCCGGGGCGAGAAGGCGTACCGGGGCCGCGCCCAGCACCGCCGCCGCCGTCACGACCAGCACCACCCGCCGCACCTTCGCGCTGCGGAACCCGACGAGCGCCATCACGGTCAACCCGGCCAGGAGCACTGCTCCCGGCGTACCACTGGGCCAGGGAAGAGCGGCTCCCGGCAAACCGGCGGCGACCCGCGCGACCGTGACCAGCCACGCGGCCGGATAGCTCGCCAGCCAGGCGGCGAATTCCGCGCCCGGCGGCCAGATCGGTGAGATCGCCGCGGCGAGGACGCCGAGCACGGTTGCCGGGGCGACCGCAGCCGTGGCCAGCAGATTCGCCGGAATCGCGATGAGGCTGACCGAGCCCGACAGGGCCGCGATGACCGGCGCGCAGGCGACCTGAGCGGCGGCCGGGACCGCGAGCGCCTCGGCCGCGATCCGGGGCAGCCGGCGCTGCAACGCGTCCCGCCAGCCCGGCGCGAGCAGCAGCAACCCCGCCGTGGCGCAGACGCTCAGGGTGAACCCGGCGTCGGCGGCCAGCTCGGGATCGACGACCACGAGGATCGCGACGGTCGCGGACAGCGCGGGCAGTGCCGCCCGGCCCCGGCCGGTGGCCAACGCCGCCAGCGCGAGACCGCCCATGACCGCGGCCCGCAGGACGCTCGGCGACGGCCTCGCCAGGATGACGAACCCGGCGACCCCCAGTACGCAGGCCGCCGCACAGATCGCCGGACTGGCCCGGCACCAGCGCAGGAACAGCAGCAGGCAGCCGATGATGATCGCCACGTTCGAGCCGGAGACGGCCGTCAAATGGGTCATCCCCGCCGCTTTGAAGTCCTCCTGCACCTCCGGCGGCAGTCGTGAGGTGTCGCCGACGACCAATCCGGGCAGCAGCCCGCCGCGCCTGGGTTCCAAGCCCGCACAAGCCTTCTGGAGTCCGGCGCGCAGACTTCCGGCGGCGCGCTGAGCCCAGGGCGCGCGGCCGATCAGTCGCGGCGGCCGGTTGACCGCGAGGACGGCTGCCTGGAGATCGCCACCCCGCGTCGCGCCGAGCCGGCCGGTGACCGCCATCCGCTGGCCCGGCAGCAGTGCTCGCCAATCGCCGTCGCCGCTGGCGATGACCAGCACCGGAACGCTGAGGCGGAGGTCGTCCGCCCGCGTCAGTTCGGCGTCGATCAGCCAAGACGGCGTACGCCCTGGGAGGGAGCGGGGGTCGTCGCGGACGACCATCTCGGCCGCGATCGTCGCCTTGTCGTCGACCAGCCGCGTGATCGCCGGATCGTCCCGGATCGCGAGGCGGGCCGCTGTCGCGCCGGCTCCTAACGCGACCCCGATCAACGCCAGGCAGACGATCCTCTTCCGACGGAAGACGAGAGCGGCCGCAGTGGCTGCGGTCGTGATCGTCACTGCGGTCGACAGGCTCGTGAGCAGTGCGGCGTACGCCGCCAGCCAGCTGCCGAGGGCGAGCGGCGCCAGCCGGAGATCGCGGCCGGTCACACCGTCACCAAATCCTTGAGCTGCTCGAACTTGGCGTCGCCGATGCCCTCGACCTGCCGCAGCTCACCGACGTTGCGAAAGCCGCCCTTGCGATCCCGGTACGCCACGATCCGCTCGGCGAGCACCGGACCCACCCCGGGCAGGGCGTCGAGCTGGGCGGCCGTCGCGGTGTTGAGGTTGACCTTGCCGTCGGCGGCCGTGCCCGGCGCGGTGGTGTTCGCGGGTGCGCCGACGGTGATCAGCTCGCCGTCGGCGACCTTCCGGGCGAGGTTCACCGTGGACAGATCCGTGCCGGGCAGTACGCCGCCCGCCGCCTCGATCGCGTCCGCGACCCGCGCACCGGCCGGTAGCCGGACGAGTCCGGGGAACTTCACCTTCCCGGAGACGGCGACGATCAGCCCTGTCGTCGGAGCGCTTGCCGACGACGCGGGGGCGGGGGCGACCGGTTCGGCATGTGGGCGGGAGAACCAGGCGTACGCGGCCGCCGCGAGGACGACCACCGCCGCTATCGCGGCGATCGCCTTGAGACCCGGCCGTCCGGGATCGAAAGCGCTGGCGAGACTGGCCTTCAGCTCGCGGCTCCTGGGTTCCGCTTCGCGGCTGCTCGGTTCCGCTGCGTGACTCTTCTGCTCGGGGCGGCTGTTCGGCTTGGTGCTGGCCAACGGCTTGCCTACGAGGGCGGCCAGCCGGCCTCGGGCGTCGGGTTCGTCGGGCTGGGTCACGCGGCGACGCTAGGCGCTCCGCCGATCGCCGCACCCATCGACGAACGCCACTTCTGTGGATAGCCGCGCTTTGTGGACAACGGGGCGGAATCGCCGAGGCATGCCCTCCGCGCGGCCTGTCCGCCCGAGCGCGCCGCCTGTCCGCCCGAGGGCGCGGCCCGTCCGCCCGAGGGCGCGGCCCGTCCGCCCGAGCGCGCGGCCCGTCCGCCCGAGCGCGCGGCCCGTCC
>NZ_JBFBAZ010000068.1:0-40016 GCF_040682475.1 Hamadaea sp. NPDC051192 | reverse complement strand
GCCCCCTCCCCCCACCCCTCCCCGTTGATCATGGAGTTAACTGCGGTCTCGACGGTGTGTCGAGGGTGCAAACTCCATGATCAACGGGGAAAGGGAGGGGGCGGGGTTAGTTGGTGGTGGAGCCGAAGACCTGGTCGCGTACGGCGTCGAGGCCGGTCAGCAGCGCCCCACGCAGCACCGGCTCGGCGCCGACCTCGGAGACGACGACGCGCGGCGAGACCACCGAGATCGCGGCGACCTCGTGCTGCACCCGGTCGGCGAGCGGGGTGCCGCCGGCCTGGCCGACCTCGCCGGCGAGCACGACGAGCGACGGGTCGAGGACGACGCCGATGGAGGCGACGCCGAGCGCCAGCCGCCGGGCCAGCTCGTCGAGGACGGGACCGCCCTTGGTGCCGGCGGCGATGGCGGCCCGCACCGCTTCGCCCGCCGTACGCCCCTTGAAGCCGTTCTCGCGGGCGACGGCGAGCACCGCGTCGGCCCCGGCGATGGCCTGGAACGCGCCCTTGGCCCCCCGCTTGCTGACGTCCCGGGGCAGGTCCGCGCCGGGGACGGGCAGCCAGCCGATCTCGCCCGCCGCACCGGTCGCACCGCGATGCAGCCGCCCGCCGAGCATGACGGCGAGGCCGACGCCGCGGTCGATCCAGACGAGGAGGAAATCGCCGACGCCGCGCGCGGCGCCTTCGTGCGCCTCGGTGACGGCGGCCAGGTTCACGTCGTTCTCGAAGAACACGTCGGGGATCAGGTCCTCGCGCAGGTTGGCGAGCAGGCCGCGATGCCAGCGCGGCAGGTCCCAGGCGAAGGCGATGTCGCCGGTCGCCGGGTCGACCAGACCGGGGGTGCCGAGGACGATCCGGCGGATGTCGCTCAGCGCCGCCCCGCCGAGGTCGGCCGCCTCCAGCACGGCCGAGTGCACGAGGCCCACGGGGTCGTCGGTGTCCCGAGTGGAGTGCTCGACACGGCCTACTATCGAACCTGTGATGTCGGCGCAGGCCGCGACCACGTGATCC
This sequence comes from Hamadaea sp. NPDC051192, assembly GCF_040682475.1. Taxonomy (NCBI): domain Bacteria; kingdom Bacillati; phylum Actinomycetota; class Actinomycetes; order Micromonosporales; family Micromonosporaceae; genus Hamadaea; species Hamadaea sp. NPDC051192. The sequence goes on along the minus strand of NZ_JBFBAZ010000068.1, from coordinate 39,009 downwards.
GGGCCGACATCCACGCCGACGACGTAGGCACTGGACGGTGTCACCGCGTAGAGCTGGGCATTCGGTCCCCGCCCACCGGCCTGCTCGCCGACGCGCCGGACCAGGCCGCGCTCCTCCAGGCGTTCGACCAGCTGGGATGCGGTGACCTTGGACAGGCCGGTGCGTTCGCCGAGCTGGGTACGCGTGAGGGGACCATGCTCCAGCAAGAGTTCGAGTGCGGCTCGGTCATTGAGAGCGCGCAGGAGACGGGGGGTTCCCGGGAGACGAGCAGATGACATGGCGGCAGCCTCTGGCGTTTAGTAAAGTTTCTTATTAGATTGGCAATGCTTTACCACTAACGGCTAGGGTACGACGTCTCAGTAGGTGTGGACGTCCCCCCGCTCAAGCGACACGGCCCCGCCGCACCGGCGGAGGTCCACCCCGGAACACGACGAACAGTGGGACACGAGATGACGATCGACCCCGGGCTGCTGCGCCTCATCCTGCAGACCCTGCTCCCCTCCTTCGGTGGACGGACCGAATCGGGCGTGGGCATCGGCGCCGGACGGCTCGACGCCGAAGCCCTCACCGCCCCCCGATGGGCCGTCGACCTGGTATCCGAAGGGCTGGCCGGATTCTGCCTGTTCGGGTACAACATCGAATCCCCCGAACAGCTGGCCCGACTCACCTCACAGCTGCGGGCGGCCCGCCCCGACGTTCTGATCAGCCTCGACGAGGAGGGTGGCGACGTCACCCGGCTCTACCACCGCAGCGGCAGCCCGTACCCGGGCAACGCGGCGCTGGGATTCATCGGCGACTACAGCCTCACCAGCCGCATCTACCAGGCGATCGGCCAGGATCTGCGGGCCGCCGGCGTGAACCTCAACCTGGCGCCCACCGTCGACGTCAACGTCGCCACCGACAACCCGGTCATCGGCACGCGCTCGTTCGGCGCCGCCACCACGCAGGTCGCCGCGCACACCGCCGCGGCCGTCGTCGGCCTTCAGTCGACCGGCGTCGCCGCCTGTGCCAAGCACTTCCCCGGGCACGGCGCGACGGTCAGCGACTCCCACCTCGGGCTGCCGACCGTCGACGTCAGCGAGCAGGTGCTGCGGGAACGGGAACTGCCGCCGTTCGCGACGGCGGTCGCTGCCGGGGTCAAGTCGATCATGACCGCGCACATTCGCGTACCAGTGCTGACGGGCGATCTGCCCGCGACCTTCAGCCGGCGCGTGCTGCACGACCTCCTGCGGGCGGAATTCGGTTTCACCGGCGTGATCGTGACCGACGCGCTGGAGATGGCCGGGGCGGCGCAGGCCGCGGGCGGCATCGAGCGGGCCGCGGTGCTGTCCCTGAACGCGGGCAGCGACCTGCTGTGCATCGGCGCGGACGTGGACCTGGACCTGATCGAGCGGGTCGTCGCGGAGATCGCGGCGGCGGTCGAGCGCGGCGAGCTGCCCCTGGCTCGCCTGACCGAGGCCGCCGAGCGGAACTCGCAGCTCGCGGCGTGGACGCAGGGCGCGTTCCCGACCGAGATCGAGCCGGACCTGGGCTACGCGGCCGCCGCGCGGGCGATCCGCGTCGAGGGTTCGGTCGACGGTGTCGAGAATCCGCTGGTCGTGCAGCTCGTCGCGGGCTACAGCATCGCCGAGGGGCCGGTGCCGTGGGGCCTGGCCCAGCACCTGGGCGGGACCGAACAGCTCACCACGGACGCGGCGGAGACCTCGACCGGTGCGCTCATCGCGAAGGCGGGCGACCGCCCGATCGTGATCGTGGGCCGGCACATCCACCGCACCGAGCCGGCTCGCCGCCTCACCGAGGCGCTCGCGGCCGCGCATCCCACGGTGGTCGTGGAGATGGGCTGGCCGGCGGAGTGGCGGCCGGCGGGCGCGAAGGCGTTCATGAACACCTTCGGGGCCAGCCGGGCCAACGGTCACGCGGCGGCGGCAGCTCTGCGCCTCGCGTGACCCGCGGGTGGCCGGACTCTCACGGGGGGAGTCCGGTCACCCTCAGTTCACGTTGTACGCCTGAAGCCGCCAGCGGCCCTTGGACTCGACTCGCAGCTCCACCCAGTGACAGTTGCCGATCGAGCCGAGGGTGGGCAGGAACTCCTCCGGCAATCCGAGGAACGCGGCGACGCCGTACTTGATCGAACCGCCGTGCGTGGTCAGCACCGCCAACCCGCCCGGTACGCGTTCCGCCGTCTCCCGGATCACCTCGCCGACCCGCTTGGCCAGGTCGGACAGGGGCTCGATGCCGTCGCCCGGATCGGGGTCGGCCGCCTCCCACCGCGCCCGGGACTCCGGGAAGCGCACCTTGATCTCCGGCGTCAGCAACGTCTCCCACAAGCCGAACCCACGCTCCCGCAAGCGGGCGTCCCGTTCCGGCCGCATCTCGATCAGCTCGGCCAACGCGTCCGCCGTACGCGCGGCGCGCTGGAGGTCGCTGCTGATGAGCAGATCCGGCTTCAACGGGGCCAACCGGGCCGCCGCCTGAGCCGCCTGCTCCCGGCCGAGGTCGTTGAGGGGCACATCAGTCTGGCCCTGCACGCGGTGCTCGGCGTTCCAGTCGGTGTTGCCGTGCCGCCAGAGGATGATCCGGGTGCCGGGCGTCAGGCCCTCCGCGCTGGTCATGACGGGCTGTCGGCCAGGTCCCGATCGACGAACTCGATCCGTGGGCAGTCCTTCCACAACCGGTCGAGCGCGTAGAACTCACGCTCCTCGGAGTGCTGGATGTGCACCACGATGTCGACGTAGTCGAGCAGCACCCAGCGGCCCGACCGCTCACCTTCACGCCGGACCGGCTTGGCCTTCTCCGGCAGCTCCAGCAGCTTCTCCTCGATCGCGTCGACGATGGCGAGCACCTGCCGCTCGTTCGGCGCGGACGCCAGAACGAAGGCGTCGGTGATGATCAGCTGGTCAGCCACGTCGAGCAGGACGATGTCTTCGGCCTTCTTGTCCGCCGCGGCCTGAGCCGCGGTCAGCGCCATCTCGACAGCACGCTCGGATGCTGGCACCTGGTTCCTTCCGTCGGGGACGTTTCCCTGACGTCCAGGATCTCACAGGTGGTGGCCTTCGCACCCGCGAGATATGACGCTTATCGCCCTCCGGCTGCGCGGGGATAGAGTCCTTTTTAACGGTACAAATGATGTTTTGCGATGTATTGCACGACACCGTCGGGCACGAGATACCAGACCGGCTGCCCGGCGGCCACCCGCGCGCGGCAGTCGCTCGACGAGATCGCCAGCGCGGGCACCTGGACGAGGGTGACCGCCTCCGACGGCAGGTGCGAGTCGCTGAGGGTGAAACCCGGCCGGGTGACGCCGACGAAGTGAGCCAGCTCGAAGAGCTGATCGGCGTCCTTCCACGAGAGGATCTTCGCCAGCGCGTCCGCCCCGGTGATGAAGAACAGCTCGGCCTGCGCGCCGTACACCTCGCGGAGTTCGCGCAGCGTGTCGACGGTGTAGGTCGGCCCCTCCCGATCGAGGTCGACCCGGCTGACCGTGAACTGCGGGTTCGACGCGGTCGCGATGACCGTCATGAGGTAGCGGTGCTCGGCCGCGGAGACCTTGCTGTCCGGCTTCTGCCAGGGTTTCCCGGTCGGCACGAAGACGACCTCGTCCAGGTCGAACCGGTCGGCCACCTCGCTCGCGGCGACGAGGTGGCCGTTGTGGATGGGATCGAACGTCCCGCCCATGATGCCGATACGACGCCGGCTCATCGCAGGTTCCGTTGGCGTACCGCCCGGCGCAGGTCGTCGGTGGAGTCCGCGATCGCCCGCGCGAACTGCGTGTTCAGGCCGGGCTGGGCGAGCATGCGCTCGGCTTGCTCCACAGTGGAGGCGTACGCCGCGGTCACCGGGTAGGCGGCCCCGCCGAGGGTCGCCAGCAGGTAGCCGGACCGCCACTCCTGCGACGCGGGCAGCTCGGTGAAGTACCGCTCGACGTACTCGTCGGTCAGCTCCCAGTGCTCGGCGCGCCAGAAGCCCTGGCCGATCGCCTCCAGCATCCGGTTCGACAGTTCGCGGTCGCGGACGATCTGCTCGAACGCGGTCGCCTTGGCCGCCGCGTCGGGCCGGGCGGCCCGGCAACGAGCCGCTTCGACCGCGCCCCGCGCGGTCCCGTCGCGGGACTGCTCGGCGTCCAGCTCAGCCTCGGTCAGATCGCCGAGGACCGCCAGCCGCAGCAGCATCGACCAGCGCACCTCGTCGTCGACGGCCAGGCCCTCGGGCAGGTCTCGGCCGGCGAGCCAGGCACGGACGGGTCCGGCGGGCGTACCGCTGATCAGGGTGCGGAACGCCGCCAGCTGCAAGCTGCCGCCCGGCGCGGCTTGCGCCAGGATCGCCTCGCACGCGTCGTTCACCGCCGCCTGCCCCGCCGCCCGCTGGCCGACCGGGAGGAACCGGCTGATCGCGATGCCCCGGGCGAAGCCGAGGATGTGCTCGGCCACGCCGACGTGCGTCTCGGCCGCCAGCGAGCTGCGGATCAGGTCGAGGAAGTCCATCGCGGGGACTTCGCCGTCGCGTACGGCGTCCCAGATCGCGCCCCACACGACCGCCCGGTCCAACGGGGACGTCAGCTGTCCGAGCAGGCGGGCGAGGTCGGCGCCCCGGGCGAACCGAACCTTCGCGAAGGTGAGGTCACCGTCGTTGAGCAGCACGTCTTCCATCGTCACACCGTGCAACGCGGCGACCTCGGTCACCGGACCGTCCACATCGGTCTCGATCCGCTTCCGTACGCCGGTGGCCGGTTCGGTCCAGCTGATGCCGATGCGATGCGGCCGAAGTGTCGGGTACGCCGCCGGCGCGGTCTGCTCCACCGCGAAGCCGTTCTCGGTGAGCACCGGTCGCAACGTGTTGACCTGCGGCGACCGCAGCCACTTGTCGGCCCAGCCGGACAAGTCGCGACCGGACGCCTCGGACAGCGACGCGAGCAGGTCGTCCAGGGTTGCGTTGCCCCAGGCGTGCTTGTCGAAATGCGCCCGCAGCCCGGCGAAGAACGCGTCGTCGCCCAACCACGCCACCAGTTGGCGGAGCGCGGCGCAGCCCTTGGCGTACGAGATGCCGTCGAAATTGGCGAACGCGGACTCGGTGTCGGCGACGAACACCGGGGCGACCGGGTGCGTGGACGGCCGCTGATCGGCGCCGTAGCCCCAGATCTTGCGCTCGCTGGCGAAGTCGGCCCAGGCGTCGGTGTAGCGCGTGGCCTCGGCGGTGACCCGGTAGCCCATGTAGGTGGCGAACGACTCGTTCAGCCAGATGTCGTCCCACCAGCGCATCGTCACCAAGTCGCCGAACCACATGTGGGCCATCTCGTGGGCGACGATCGACGCGCGCCGGGACCGCTCGGTGTCGGTGACCGCGCTGCGGTAGATGTACTCGTCCCGGAACACGACCAGGCCGGGGAACTCCATCGCGCCCCAGGTGAACTCCGGGACGAAAGCCTGCTCGTACTTGCCGAACGGCAGCCGGATGCCGAACAGCTCGTGATAGCGGTCGAGGCACTGCTTGGTCAGCTCGAACAACTCCGGCGCGTTCTCCGCCAACGCCTCCGTGTACGACTTGCGGGCGTACAGGGCGAGCGGGATGCCGTCGTGCTCGTCGCGGAGCTCCGCGTAGGGGCCGCCGATGATGGTGATCAGATAGGTGCCGACCGGCTTGGTCTGCTCGAACTCCCAGCGGCCCGGCTCGGTCTGCACGCCCGCGGCGTTCGAGCGCACGATCCACGACGGATCGGCGGTCGCCCGGATGGTGATGGGCGCCTTCAGATCGGGCTGGTCGAAGCAGGCCATGAACCGCGGCGCCTCGGCGATCGACGGCTGCGCGTAGACGTACGCCTCACCGTCGGCCGGGTCGACGAACCGGTGCAACCCCTCGCCGACGTGCGAATAGGCGTACTCGGCGAGGACGACGACCTCGTTGCGGGCGGCCAATCCGGTCAGCGGCAGCCGGCCGTCCGCGTACGCCGTGAGCGGAGCGCCGTTGAGCGTGGCGCTGATCAGCCGCGTCGGCCTGAGTTCGAGGAAGGTCTCCGCGCCCGGTTCGTCGACGCCGAAGCGGACGACCGTGGTCGTGCGGAAGGACTCGGTGCTCGTCAGATCGAAGTCGAGCTCGTAGCTCAGGTCGCGAACGACGCCGACGCGCGTCTTCGCCTCGTCGTAGGTCAGGCTGGCCATCCCCCCATCATGCCCGCCCCGGCGACCGGTCGAAGGCGAGGGGTGATCTTCAGGCCAGCTTCTTCTCGAAGCACACCGACAACGGGTTGCCGACGTACTCCCCGAACGGCGGAATCCGGTGATAGCCGGAGGCTTCGTAGAGCGCGATCGCCTCCGGTTGGCGTACCCCGGTCTCCAAGATCACGGTGTCGTGGCCCTCCGCCTGCGCACGGCGCTCGAGGCCCGCGAGGATCCGGCGCCCCACGCCGCCGCGGCGGTTCGCGGGCCGCACCCACATGCGGGTCAGCTCCGCGACTCCCGGCGCCACGGTCGCCACGGCGCCGCAGCCCACGGGCTCGCTCATCTGGTACGCGACCACGAAGCGCGCCAGCGGGTCGACCGGGGTGATGTGCTCGTCCGGGTACCGCGAGAGCAGTTCCTTCTCGGCCGCGAGGACGAGCAGGGTGACGTCGGGGTGAGTGACTTCGCGGTTCTGGATCAACACTCGCGAGACGCTAGCCAGGGCACGTTTCCGGGCTGTTTCCGGTTCCGCACAAACGGTTCGTGAGAGTGATCACTCCCCGATCACTCATCCGTTACTTGCCGGCGCCCTCGTCGTCGGCCCACTCGCCCTCGACCTCCTGATGGACCCGGCGCGCCTTGCGGGCCGCCAACCGCTCGGAAGCGCCGGTACGCGGCGTCGTCAACGCCTCGTCGATCCGGATGTCGGTGCCCCGGTTGCCCGGCACGTACGCCGCACCGGCGTACACGGTGGGCTGCCAGTCGAACTCGCGCTCGCCGATGCGGACCGGCGCACCGGGCTCCGCGCCCGCCTTCGCCAGCGCGTCCTCGACGCCCAGCCGGGCCAGCCGGTCGGCCAGGTAGCCGATGGCCTCGTCGTTGTCGAAGTTGGTCTGGCGGACCCAGCGCTCCGGCTTGGTCCCGCGAACCACGTAGACGCCCTCGTCGTCCTGCTCGATGGTGAACCCGTCGTCGTCGACCGCCTTGGGCCGGATGACGATGCGCGTGGGCTCCAGCACCGGCTTGGCCGCCCGCGACTGCTCGACCAGTTCGGCCATCGCGTAGGTCAGCTCCTTGAGCCCTTCCCGGGTCGCGGTGCTGATCTCGTAGACGTGGTAGCCCCGCTCCTCCAGGTCCGGCCGGACGATCTCGGCCAGGTCCCGCCCGTCGGGCACGTCGATCTTGTTGAGCACGACCAGCCGCGGCCGGTCCTCCAGGCCCCCGTACGCGGACAGTTCGGCCTCGATGGCGTCGATGTCGGCGAGCGGGTCCCGGCCGGGCTCCAGCGTCGCGGTGTCGACGACGTGCACGAGCACAGACGTACGCTCGATGTGCCGCAGGAACTCCAGGCCGAGCCCCTTGCCCGTGGCCGCGCCCGGGATCAGGCCCGGCACGTCGGCGACGGTGAAGGTGTGCTCCCCCGCCTGCACGACGCCCAGGTTCGGCACGAGCGTCGTGAACGGGTAGTCGGCGATCTTCGGCTTGGCCGCCGAGATCACCGCGATCAGGGAGGACTTCCCGGCGCTCGGGAAGCCCACGAGGCCCACGTCGGCGACGCTCTTCAGCTCCAGGACGGCGTCGAGCCGGTCGCCGGGCTCACCGAATTCGGCGAAGCCGGGCGCCTTGCGCCGGGAGCTGGCCAGCGCGGCGTTGCCCCGCCCACCTCGGCCGCCCCGGGCCAGCTCGAAGGTGGTCCCGATACCGACCAGGTCGGCCAGCACCTCACCGGACGGGCTGAGCACGACGGTGCCGTTGGGGACCTTGAGCACCAGGTCCTCGCCGTTGGCGCCGTCCCGGTTGGCGCCGGCCCCACCCTTGCCGTTCTGGGCCTTGATCCGCGGCTTGAAGTGGAAGTCCAGCAGGGTGTGCGCACCCTGGTCGACGGTCAGGAAGACGCTGCCGCCGTGGCCGCCGTTACCGCCGTCCGGCCCGCCGAACGGTTTGAACTTCTCGCGCAGGATCGACACGCAGCCATGCCCGCCGTCCCCGGCCTGCAGGTGCAGCACCACTCGGTCGACAAAGGTTGCCACGGTTCAATCCTCTCAAAACAGTGAGCGGGTGGAGCGCTTCTCGCGCTCCACCCGCCTCACCAGCTGACGCTTGTTGCGAAGCCCTCAGGCTCCGGCCGGCACGATCGACACGGTCTTGCGGCCGCGCTTGGTGCCGAACTGCACCGAGCCGTCGGCGAGCGCGAACAGCGTGTCGTCGCCGCCCCGGCCGACCAGGTCACCCGGGTGGAACTTGGTGCCGCGCTGACGGATCAGGATCTCGCCGGCGCTGACGACCTGACCGCCGAACCGCTTCACGCCGAGGCGCTGGGCGTTGGAGTCACGACCGTTACGGGAGCTGGACGCACCCTTTTTGTGTGCCATATCGGAACGCCTACTTCCCGGTGGAGATGCCGGTTACCTTGACCTGGGTCAGCGGCTGACGGTGACCCTGGCGCTTGTGGTAGCCGGTCTTGTTCTTGAACTTGTGGATCCGGATCTTCGGGCCCTTGGTGTGGGCCACGACCTCACCGGAGACCGAAACCTTGGCAAGCTTGGCCGCGTCGGTCACGAGGTCGGCGCCGTCGACGACGAGAACGGCCTTGAGGGCAACCTCGTCACCGGGCTGGCCGGCCAGCTTCTCGACCTCGATCACGTCGCCCTCGGCGACCTTGTACTGCTTGCCGCCGGTCTTGACGATCGCGTACATGGGACGCGGACTCCCTTGCGTAGTGATCTACGCCGATCGCTGAACGGCCGGCGCTGTCTGGCGGATAGTGTGCCTACGGCCGCTGCCGCCGCCGGGTCAGCACATTGCACCCGACGGCTGGCGCGCACGCCAGCACTCGGCACCCGAGTGGGCACCGCAGAGAAGATTACGCCATGAGCCGCCCAGACCCCAAACCGGGGAGCCCCGGTGGGGCCGAGCGGTGGCCGGAGTCACCCGCTTCAGCCTGCTGTGAGCAGGTGACTCCGGCCACAGCGCTCACGAGTCGAGATCGACTCCGGCGGCCTTACAGAGCGTGGTGGCCGTCTTCGAGCCGTCCTTCTGGTCGATCGCGGCCAGCTCCTTGTCGATGTCGTCAAGGCTGGTCAGACCGTTGATCGCGGTCGCCATGTCGGCCTCGGTCGCCAGCAGGGCGGCCTTCAGCGCCGGGTCCTCCGCCGTCGCGGCGACGTCCTTGACCTGGCCGACCCAGTCCACGAGGACCTTCTTGACCGCGACGATGGTGGCGGCGGTGATCTCGGCCTGAGTCTTCTTGCCCTTGATCGCCTCGGTGACGGCGGTCTGCAGGGTCGTGTCGGACGGCATGGTGCTGAGCTTGGTCTTCAGCTCGGTGCACACCGTCTTGGTGTTCGCCGTGTAGTCCGGCTTGGCGCTGGTGGCCGCCGTCGACGGGCTGCCGGAGGCGCCGTTGTCGGTTGAGGTACCACAGGCCGCCGCGGTCAGCAGGGCGGCGCCCAGCGCGGTCAGGGCAAGTGCGCGTCGCATGTCGGATCGCAATCTTTGAGGGGTTGACTCGACAAAACGCCGCCGGGGCGGACCCCGGCGGCGTCGTGACTGTAGCGGACGGCCTGACCAGGCCGACCGTCCCCCTACTCGAAGTTCTTGAGGGTGACGCCCGCGTCGGTGCAGACCTTCTTGACGTTGTTCGACGCGGTGTCCAGGTCGGCCGCGACGGACTCGATCTCGGCCGGCGAGGAGAGGTTCGCGACCTTCTCGTACTTGGCGCCCAGGTCGGCCAGCGCCGCCTTCAGCTCGGGCGCGGCGGCCTTGTCGGCCTCCGCCTTGATCGTGGCCGCCGCGGCCGCCAGGAGCGGCTTGACCGTCGCCCAGGACTTCGCGGCGGTGGCGGCGTCGCCGGAGGAGACCGCGGCGACGGCCTTCGCCAGGTCGGCCTTCGCGGTCGCGTCGAGGCTGCCGTACAGGGTGTCGATCGCGGTGCAGGCGGCGGTGGTGTTCGCCTTCACGTCCACACTGGCGGCCGTGGTCGGGGCCGCCGACGGGCTGCCCGTGTTCGTGTCGTCGGAGGAGCCGCAGGCGGCCGAGGCGAGCAGGGCGCCGGTGAGGGCGGCCAGCACGAGTGCACGTCGCATGTCGCTGTCTCAATCTCGTGAGGAATGGCAAGCGCCGCCCCCTCCCCGGGAGGCGGCACTGCGGCGCACTTTAAGCGATCTCCCAAACTGCTTCAAACCGAGGTGAACCGAGCTTCGGCTCAGCTTGTCCAGTAGACGGTGCAGGTCTGCTGGATGGTCTGCCCGGCCTGGGTGACGTCGGGGCTGGTCAGCAGTGATCCGGCGGTCTGGAGGTCGGCCGGCTTGGTGAGCTGCGCGGCGGCCCGGTCGAACGCGTCGGCCTCAGCCGTCAGCGCCGACTTCAGTTTCGCGTCGAGTGCGAGCGACGCCTGGCCGCGTAGTCCCGCCGCCCATTGGCCGAGCAGGGACTTGACGTCGGCGACCGCGGCATCCGCTGCCGCGCCGCCGTTCTGGGCCGCGGCCACGGCGTCGGCGAGCTTCCGGGTGAACTGAGCGGCGCCGTCGGCGGCCACCGAACGGATCTGCCCGCAGACGGCCTTGGTGTTGCCGGCGAGGTCGGTCGGGGCGGCACTGGCACTTGGGGACGCGGTCGCGGCGGTGGTCGCGGTCGCGGTGCTGCTTCCGCCGGCCGACGGCGTACCGGTGCCGGCGCAGGCGGTGGCGGCCGCGAGAACCCCGGCGAACAGCAAGGTCATTCGCGTGACGGTAGGGGTGTGTCGCATGAGGACTTCGTTCCCCGGAGACCACCCCGGCAAACGCGACAGCGGTTGATCGTTATCGATCAACCGCTGTCAGCTGCATGTTCTCAGGGCTGCCGTTTCTCAGGGCTGCATAGTCTCAGGGGCGCGTACGCCGTCGGGCGCCGCCACGCCGGCCCCGGCGCCGGCCGCCGCGCTCGTGCTCGTCGGCCTCCTGACCGTCGCCCTCGTCGCCGTTCAGCTCCTCGGTGTCCTCGACGACCTCGGCCTCACCCGCGAACGGATCGTCCGGCTCGGCCGGGGCGTCCTCGTCGTCGGCGGACGCGTCGCGGTGCGCCGACGCGGCGACCTCTTTGACCTTGTCGCCCGCCGCCTTCTCGTGGCCCTTGTCCCCGGTACGCCCGGAGCCCCGCTCGGCGACCGGCTCGGTGTGGATGACCACCCCGCGGCCCTTGCAGTGCTCACAGGTCTCGCTGAACGCCTCCAGCAGGCCCGCGCCGATCCGCTTACGCGTCATCTGGACCAGGCCGAGCGAGGTGACCTCGGTGACCTGGTGCTTCGTGCGGTCGCGTCCGAGGCACTCGGTGAGCCGCCGCAGCACCAGCTCGCGGTTGCTCTCCAGCACCATGTCGATGAAGTCGATGACCACGATGCCGCCGATGTCGCGCAGCCGCAGCTGGCGCACGATCTCCTCGGCCGCCTCGAGGTTGTTCCGGGTGACGGTCTCCTCGAGGTTGCCGCCCGCGCCGGTGTACTTGCCGGTGTTGACGTCGATGACCGTCATCGCCTCGGTCCGGTCGATCACCAGGTGGCCGCCGGACGGCAGGAAGACCTTGCGGTCCAGCCCCTTGAGGAGCTGCTCGTCCACCCGGTACGCGGCGAAGACGTCCACCGAGCCGGTGTAGCGGTGCACCCGCTCGACGAGGTCGGGCGACACGTGCTTGAGGTATCCCTCGACGGTGTCGTACGCGTCGGAGCCGGCGATGACCAGTTCCTTGAAGTCCTCGTTGAACAGGTCCCGGACGACCCGGACGAGCAGGTCGGGCTCGGAGTAGAGCAGCGCGGGCGCGCCACCGGTGCCGGCCTTGGCCTGGATCTCCTCCCACTGCGCCTGCAAGCGGGCGACGTCGCGGGACAGCTCCTCCTCCGAGGCGCCCTCCGCCGCCGTACGCACGATGACGCCGGCGCCTTCGGGGACGAGCTTCTTGAGGATGTCGCGCAACCGGCGGCGCTCGACGTCGGACAGCTTGCGGCTGATGCCGGAGGCGGTGCCGTGCGGCACGTACACCAGGTGGCGGCCGGACAGCGCGACGTGGCTCGACAGCCGGGCGCCCTTGTGCCCGATCGGGTCCTTGGTGACCTGCACGAGGACCGAGTCGCCGCTCTTCAGCGCCTGCTCGATGGACCGCGAGCGGCCTTCGAGCCCGGCCGCGTCCCAGTTCACCTCACCGGCGTAGAGCACGGCGTTGCGGCCCCGGCCGAGGTCGACGAAGGCCGCCTCCATGCTGGGCAGCACGTTCTGGACCCGGCCGAGGTAGACGTTGCCGACCATGGTCGCGGCGCTGGCCCGGGTGACGTAGTGCTCGACGAGGACGCCGTCCTCGAGGACGCCGATCTGCGTCCGGTCGCCCTTCTGGCGTACGACCATGACCCGGTCGACCGCCTCGCGGCGGGCCAGGAACTCGGCCTCGGAGAGGATCGGGGGGCGGGTGCGACGCTGCTCACGGCCGTCCCGGCGGCGCTGGCGCTTGGCCTCGAGCCGGGTCGAGCCGGTGACGCCCTGCACCTCGTCGGAGGGCTTACGGCCGTCCCGGATCTTGACGATCGTGGGTACGCCGTCCTCGTCGATCTCGTCGACCTCGGAACCGGCGCCCTTGCGGCGGCGACGGCGACGGCGACGGGTCAGCGGCTCACCGCTCTCGTCCTCCTCGCCCTCTTCCTCTTCAGCCTCGTGCTCCTCGGCGGCCTCGGCCTCCTCGCCGGCGTCCTCCGCGGTGCCCTTGCCCCGGCCACGTCCCCGGCGGCCCCGGCGACGACGACGGTGCTCACTGTCGGCGTCCCCCTCCGCCTCGGCGCCGTGCTCGTCTTCCTCGGCCTCGGCTTCGGTCTCGGTCTCCACGGCCTCCGCGACCTCGACGGGCTCCGCAGCGGCCTTCTTGCGGCGGCGACGGCGGCCCGACTCGGCAGGCGCCTGCTCCGTTTCGGCTTCCTGGACCGGTTCGTCCCGCTCCGGACGGCTCTCGCCCCGGGTGTCGCGGTCCCAGGCATCCCGGTCAGCGCGCTCGGCCCGCGCGGGGCGGGCCGGGGGCGTCTGCGGCTCGGGGGCCATGAACAGCACGGTCGCGGCCGGGCGGCGACGGCCCGGCGGCTCCTCGACGGCCTCGGGGGTCTCCGCTTCCGCTTCAGCTTCCGCGGGAGTCTCCTCGTCGGCGGTGGCCGCCTCGGTCTCGGCCGACTCAGCGTCCTCGGCCGACTCAGCGTCCTCGGCCGACTCAGCCTCCTCGGCCAGCTCAGCCTCCTCGGCCAGCTCCTCCTCGCCGGGCTCGGCGTCCTCGACGAGGGGGACCGGCTCGGGCTCGGGGGCGGCCGACCGGCGACGCGTACGCGTCACTCGCCCGGTCTCGCCGGACGAGTCGTCGGTGTCGGACGTGCCACGGCGGCGAGTCGTCCGGCGACGCGCCGGCGCTTCCTCGGCCGGGGCGTCCTCGGGACGTGCCAGTGGCGCGGTGTTCTCGGCCTCAGCCGCGGATTCGTTGTCCGCAGCCTCGGCGGGCTCGTTGTCGAGCATCCGGACGTTCTCCAGTTCTAGCAGGCCCCGGGCGCGACGCACGCTGCCACGCAGGACTTGCTCCATAGTCACTCGGACGGCGATCCCCAGGGGAACCGCCCTTCCTAAGTCAGCTGTCGGGTGCCGGACCTTTCCGGGGTCTAGCGCTCGACCGACGAAGCCTCGCGATCCGCGTCCAGCGGATCCACGATCTCTCCGGCCGCGTTCAGGGAACCCTGCGCGAGCCGGGTGGCCCGCGGCGGGACCGGCTGGGCCAGATCCGCCACGACACGCAGCCCGGAGAGGACGTCGTCGGGTCGCACGGTCGGTGTCACCTGCCGCACGACAAGGTCGAGTATCGCATACGGGGCGTCCGGGACCCCGTCAGGTGGCGAGATCACCGTGATGTTCAGCACTGCCGCCCGGCAGTCCAGGCTGCGCCGGCCCTGTTTGGTCAGGCGTTCGACCAGCACCTCCGGCGCGGCGCGGAACGCCTCGACCGCGCGCTCCAGCTCTGCCGACGAGACATCCGGCAACTCGACACGCCAGCGCGACGCCTCGATCCGGTCGGCCAGGCTCCCCGGCGCGGCCGCCTCGACCACGTCGAGCACGTCCAGGCCGGGCGACAGCGCCGAGTCCAGGGCGGTACGCAGCTCGTCCGGGCTCACCCGGGCCTGCAGGCCGAGTTCCAGGTACTCGGCCTCGCTGGCCACGCCGGTCGGCGCGGCGGAGGCGAAGGAGATCTTGGGATGCGGGGTGAACCCCTGCGAGTACGCGATGGGCACGTTCGCCCGGTGGATCGCGCGTTCGATGGCCCGCGCGAAGTCGCGGTGGCTGGTGAACCGCAGCGGGCCGCGTTTGGCGTACCGGACGCGGACTCGCTGGACCACCGGGGCCTGCCCGCCTTCTGGCTGCTTCTTAGGCACGCCCTTCTCCCGCCGTCGCGCGTACGCGGCCGGGGTCGGCCGCGCGAATCGTGTCGATCATGCCATCCGTTTCCTCGTGGCCGTCAGAGTCGTACCCGACGTAGTACGCCGGCCGCCCCTGGCTCGCCGCGTAGATCCGCCCGACGTACTCCCCGAGCAGCCCGAGGCAGAGCAGCTGGCACGCGCCGAAGAAGATGACGACCAGGAACATCGACGTCCAGCCGGGCACGGTGGCCCCGGCGAAGTACGCCCACAGCGTCTTCACCACCAGGGCCAGTCCCAGTAGTACGCCGAAACCGCCGAGCCAGGTGGCGACGCGCAGCGGGGCAGCGGTGAAGCTCACAATGCTGTCGACGGTCAGCTTGATCATCCGAGTCAGGGGATATTTGCTGACCCCGGCGGCCCGCTTCTCCCGTGTGTAGGCGACCTGACCGCTCGGGAAACCGAGCCACGGCACCAGCAGCCGGTAGACTGGCGCCCGTTCGGGCAGCCCGCGCAAGGCCTCCACCATGGCCCGGCTGAGCAGCCGGAAGTCACCCGCGCCGTCCGGCATCTTCTTGCCGACGATGCGCCGCATGAGCTTGTAGTACCAGCCGGCCGTGACCCGCTTGAACGAGGTGTCGGTGCTGCGGTCGGCGCGTACGCCGTAGACGATGTCCAGCTCGCCGTCCTCGGCCGCCTGGAGCATCTCCGCGATCGCCTCCGGCGGATCCTGGAGGTCGGCGTCCAGGCTGACCACGTAGTCGCCCCGCGACCGGAACAGCCCGGCGCTCAACGCCGCCTGGTGCCCGCTGTTGCGGCGCAGTTTGATCAGCCGCAGCTGCGGCCACTTCGCCCGCAGCAGATGCACGATGGCGGCGGTGTCGTCGCGGCTGCCGTCGTCGACGGCGACGACCTCATAGGTGCGGCCCAAGCCGTCCAGGACGGGCCGGAGCCGCTGGACGAGGAGAGGCAGCACCTCTTCCTCGTTGTACATGGGGATCACCACCGAGAGCCTCGGTGGTGACTCCGCGTCCGGCCTCATCACGCTCCGTACTATAGATGTGGGTTCCGCCCGATGTCAGCGCGGCGGAACGCTCCGGCCCGCTTTCGGCCGACCGCAGCCCGACTCGTTCTCACATTCCGTACGATCGGAACAATAAGGGCAGTCAGCGGACGGCGGACGAATGGACGTGCAAACGCAGGGCGCCGTGCTGGAGGGAGCGGTGCCGATCCGGTTCCGCGCGGATGGCAAGAGCCGAACTGTCACGGCGTACGCCGGATATCTTCCGGCGCTGGTGGTGACCGCGCTGGCCGTCGCCCTGCTCTGGTTCTACGGCGTCCCGGTCGGCACGACGGCGCTGTTCGGCGCGTACACGGTGCTCGTGGTCGCCCTGCCCGGCCTGCTCGTCTGGCGGGCCCTCCGCGGCCGGGCCGGGCTGCTCGCCGAGGACGTCGCGGGCGGACTGGCCGTCGGCTATGCCCTCGTCATCGGTACGCAGCTCGTCGCAGTCTCGGTCGGACTCCCCCGGCTCGCCGCCGCGCCGATCGGCGTACCCATGGTCTTCGCGGTGGTCCCACGGTTTCGCCGGTTCTGGCGGGGCTCGAGCCGCGCGGCGCCCTTGGCCTGGAGCTGGTCGGTCGCGGCGGGGCTGGTCTTCCTCCTGGTGTGGACGGCGGCGATCTTCTACCGGACCGTGGGGCTGAGCTTCCCCGGCAACTCCTCCCCCTACCTGGATCTGCCCTACCAGATGGCGCTGACGGGCGAGCTGAAGCACCACGTGCCCCCCGTGACGCCCTACGTCGCCGGGGAGGACCTGCGCTACCACTGGTTCTTCCACACCGCGACGGCGTCCGCGAGCAACCTCACGGGCATCGAGGTCCAGACGCTGATCTACCGGCTCGGCGTGCTGCCGGCGCTCCTGATCTTCGCCGTCGCCGTCGCCGTCCTGGGCTGGAAGCTCGCCGGCCGCTGGTGGGCCGGAGCCGGGGCCCTGGCCATCACACTCTTCGCCGTCCGCCCCGGTCACCTCGACGGTTCCGGGGTCATCCTGACCAACCTCTGGAACAGTCCCACACAGACCTTCGGGGCGATGATCTTCGCCGGCCTGATGCTCGTAATGAGCGATGTGCTGCGCGGGCGGCATCGCCGCGCCGACTGGGCTCTGGTGGTCCTGCTGCTCGCCGCCGTGGCCGGGGCGAAGGCCACCTTCGTACCGCTGCTGGTATGCGGGCTGCTCCTGGTCGCGGGGGTGCAGGCCGTCACGCTGCGCCGGATCACCCGGCCGGTCCTGATCACCGGGCTCCTCGCCGTCGCCACCCTCGTCACCGCGTCGCTCGTGCTGTTCGCGGGCTCCACGACCGGCCTCCGCGTGGTCTCACCGGCCACACTGTCCGGCGCCAAGCTGGGGGCGATCGCCGTCGGCTGGCTCGCCGCGTGGGCCGGGCTCGCCGGGCTCGCGATCGCCCGGGACCGCCGGACCGACCCGCCGGTCGTGCTCTGCGTCGGCCTCGGCCTGGCCGGGATGGCGGCCGCGCTGCTCACCACCCAGCCCGGCGGCAGCCAGGCGTACTTCCTCCAGTCCGCGCGTCCCTACCTCTCGATCGCCGCCGCCTGCGGCGTCGCCGGACTGCTGGCCCTGCGGTCCCGGGTCTGGCGGGTCGCCGGCTTCGTTCTGGCCGCGGTCATGGCGCTCACCTTCGTCACGGTCCCCCACCGCTACCTCGGCCCGGCTCGGGCCACGCTCCACCAGGCCCAGCACTATCCGGTACGCCCAGGGCAGGTGCCGGCGGGCGCACTCGACGCCGGGAAGTGGCTGCGGCAGCACTCCTCGCCGGACGACCTCGTCGCGACCAACGTCCACTGCGTACGGCTGCCCGGCGGGGTCTGCGACTTCCGCAGCTTCTGGGTGTCGGCGTACGCCGAACGCCGGGTGCTCGTCGAAGGCTGGGCGTACACGCCGACGGCGTACCGGATCGCCGAGGAGACGGGGGCGAACTTCACCCGGCTGCCGTACTGGGACCAGCAACGGCTGGCCGACAACGACGCCGTCTTCACCACCGGCACACCGGCCGCCGTGGACCGCCTGGTCTCGGCGTACGGGGTCCGGTGGTTGTTCGCCGACCGGCGGCTGGACCCCCGGCCGCTCGACGGGGTGGCGACCTTGCGGTACAGCCGCGGCGACTGCCTGATCTACGAGGTGCCGCGCGGCTGACGGGTCAGGGCGAGACCGTCTGG
Organism: Hamadaea sp. NPDC051192; assembly: GCF_040682475.1. Taxonomy (NCBI): domain Bacteria; kingdom Bacillati; phylum Actinomycetota; class Actinomycetes; order Micromonosporales; family Micromonosporaceae; genus Hamadaea; species Hamadaea sp. NPDC051192. The sequence continues at coordinate 21,224 of NZ_JBFBAZ010000068.1, read as the reverse complement.
CACTGCCCGCTCGTGGTGATCGCGGCGAGGTCGACCAGCTCGACGTTGGCCGCCCGCTCGGGATTCGCCCGCAAGGCGGTGGCCAGGGCAGCACGGGCGCCCTCGTCACCGACGACGATCCGGACGGGCTTGGTGGCCCGGCGGACGATGGCGTCGGCGCGCTTCTCCGCCGAACCCCACGGCAGCGAGTAAGCCTCCCGGTAGCCCCGGCCCGCTTGACGTTGCAGGGCGGCCAGGAAGATCGACTCGCTGTAGCCGTACCGCTGCTCGGGATCGCTGAAGAAGACCACGGTCGGCCGGTCCGGGTCGGCCGGGCAGGCCCGCTGGACCGCCACGATCGTCCGCGCCTGGCTGGGCAGCCCGGTCTTCCCGGCGGCCTGACTGGTCAACCAGGGGAAGTCGGTCAGCGACGGAATGCCGAAGACGACCTGGCCCACCGCGAAGACGGCCAGTACGCCGACCGCCGCCGTCCCGCGTACGCGGGGCCGGCTCGACAGCCGGCGCAGCGCCGGGCCGGCGACCTCGCCGACGGCGGCCGCCCCGAGGATCAGCACGAGCACGACGACGTGCAGCATCTTGCCGAAGTAGTAGCCGGGATCGCTGCCGGACAGCACCTGGAGGAGGAGGATGCCCACCGCCGCGGCCAGCGCCGTCACCAGCGGGACGGCGTACCGGCGCCAGGCGGGCTGCCGGCGCCCGAGCACCACCCCGGCGATGATCAACAGGGCGAACAGGGCGATCTCGATCGGCCGGATGTCGCCCAGCGCGCCCAGGGCGATCTGCTCGTCCCGCTTGCCCAACACGACCGCCGCCGCCGCCTGCGCGGCCGAGAGGCCGGCGACCAGGACGCCCGCGACGACCGAGAACGGCACCCGCCGCATCCGCCGGCGATCCATGATCACTCCGCCGACGGCGATGACGACCGCGATCGGCAGGAAGAGGTAGTAGGTCGACCCGACGCCGATCGTCAGCGCCGCGATCAGCACGATCTGGTCGCGTACCTTGACCGCCGGGCGGACGACCGCGACCACCAGCGCGCCGAGAAAGGCCAGGCAGGCCATCTCCGCGGGATAGGTGTAGACGATCGTGCGGACCAGTTCGGACCAGGCGGCGAGCCAGCCGGCCCCGAGCACGATCAGCAGGTACGCCCCCGGGCTGCGGCGCGGCCCGGCCACCCGGCCGGCGCCCCACGCGACCACCAGCATCAACGCGAAGAAGGTCGCCAGCATCAGGACCACGAGCAGGACGATGCCGTTCTCCCCGGAACCCAGGCGCGTCGTCGAGGTCAGCAGATTCTCGATGATCGCGGCGACCAGGTGCCAGCCCTGCGGATAGTCCGACATGCCGGGGTTGAGGATGTCGCTGGTCGTCCGGGGGTGGATGAAGGTGTACGCCCCGACGTCGCGGATCTGATCGACCAGGCTGGTATGCCGGGACGAGTCCTCGCCGCTCATCGTCGCGCCGAGGACCCCGGCGAAGTCGGTCGCCCGGAGATACGGCAGCGCGACCAGGGTGGTGATCACCAGGGAGGCCCCGACCGGAACGGCATCCCGCCATTGCGGGCGGGGCAGGCGCGGGCGGCGGCCGGAGAGCACGCCCGCGAGGACGACCGCGGTCAGCGTCACCCCCGCGACCGGTGCCGGGTCGAGCCCCCACGGCCAGACCGAGAAGGCGAGACCGGCCGCCATGACGAAACCGGTGATCACCAGCGCACCGGCGATCAGCCGATCCAACAGCGACTCCCCGACGCGCAGCAGCGCGGCGACGCTCAGCCAGACGATCGGGATGAGCAGCCAGCCGACGTGGAGCGCCACCAGCCCGAACCCCAGGGCCCAGGCCAAAAGAAGCAGGCCACAGGCCTTAACCCACCGAGGCATGTCGTCCGTTCCGTCACAAGGTGGCACGCCGTACGGCGGCGAGGGTTTCACCGGATGAGGTATGAGCGGGGGTCAGGCTACCAGCCCCATGACCACTGCGTACGCCCCTCCGGCTACTCCTCTGATGTCACGAGGTGTGGGCGTGCCGGAGCCCTCCGACGGGCGTCAGCGGGAGCAGCTTGCGGCCGGTCGGACCGATCTGGATCTCGGTGTCCATCGCGGGGCAGACACCGCAGTCGAAACAGGGCGTCCACCGGCAGTCGTCCTGCTCGTACTCGCGCAGCGAGTCCTGCCAGTCCTGCCAGAGCCAGTCCTTGTCCAGCCCGGAGTCGAGGTGGTCCCAGGGCAGGACTTCCAGCTCGTCGCGCTCCCGGACGGTGAACCAGTCCAGGTCCACCCCGTACGCCGGGAGGACCTCTGCGGCGGAGTCCACCCAGCGCCGGTAGTCGAAGTGCTCGCTCCAGCCGTCGAAACGGCCGCCGTTCTCCCAGACCCGCCGGATGACCGCGCCGACGCGGCGGTCGCCTCGGGCGAGCAGGCCCTCGATCAGGGACGGCTCACCGTCGTGGTAGCGCAGCCCGATCGCCCGGCCGACCGACTTGTCGGCGTTGATCGCCTGCTTGAGCTGGCGCAGCCGGTCGTCGATGACCTCGGGCCGTTCCATGGACGCCCACTGGAACGGGGTGTGCGGCTTCGGCACGAACCCGCCGATGGACACGGTGCAGCGGATGTCCCGGGTGCCGGTGGCGGCCCGCCCGGCCTTGATCACCTCATGCGCGAGCCGGGCGATCTGGAGCACGTCCTCGTCGGTCTCGGTGGGCAGCCCGCACATGAAGTAGAGCTTCACCTGCCGCCAGCCGTTGGTGTACGCCGTCACGACCGTCCGGATCAGGTCCTCTTCGGTGACCATCTTGTTGATGACCTTGCGCATCCGCTCCGAGCCGCCCTCGGGAGCGAACGTCAGACCGGTACGCCGCCCGTTGCGGGACAGCTCCTTGGCCAGGTCCACGTTGAAGGCGTCCACTCGGGTCGACGGCAGCGACAGGGAGACGTTGGTGCCCTGGTACTGGTCGGCGAGGCCGGAGCAGATGTCGCCGATCTCGCTGTGGTCGGCGCTGGACAGCGACAGCAGACCGACCTCGTGGAAGCCGGAGAACTCCAGCCCCTCCTTCACCATCTGCCCCACAGTGGTGATCGACCGCTCCCGGACCGGCCGGGTGATCATGCCCGCCTGGCAGAACCGGCAGCCACGCGTACAACCGCGGAAGATCTCGACGGCGAACCGCTCGTGCACCGTCTCGGCCAGCGGTACCAGGGGCTTCTTGGGGTACGGCCAGGCGTCCAGATCCATAGTGGTCCGCTTGTGGACCCGGAACGGCACGTCCGCCCGGTTCGGCACGACCCGCTGGATCCGCCCGTCGGGCAGGTAGTCCACGTCGTAGAAACGGGGCACGTACACCGACTCGGTACGAGCGAGGCGCAGCAGCAGCTCGTCGCGGCCGCCCGGGGAGCCCTCGGACTTCCACTGGCGCACGATCTGCGTGATCTCGAGCACCGCCTCCTCACCGTCGCCGAGCACGGCGGCGTCGATGAAGTCGGCGATCGGCTCCGGGTTGAACGCGGCGTGCCCGCCCGCGACCACCACCGGGTGCGACTCGTCCCGGGCGGCCGCGTCCAGCGGAATCCCGGCCAGGTCGAGCATGGTGAGCATGTTCGTGTAGCCCAGCTCGGTCGCGAACGAGATGCCGAACACGTCGAAATCGCGTACCGGCCGGTGGGCGTCGACGGTGAACTGGGGCACGCCCCGCTCCCGCATCAGCTTCTCGAGGTCCGGCCAGACCGCGTAGGTCCGCTCGGCGAGCACGTCGGGCTGCTCGTTCAGCACCTCATAAAGGATCTGCACGCCTTGGTTGGGCAGGCCGACCTCGTACGCGTCCGGGTACGACAGCGCCCAGCGCACCGTGGCGGAGTCCCACTCCTTCACCGTCGCGCCGAGCTCTCCGCCGACGTATTGGATCGGCTTGGAGATCAGCGGAAGCAGCCGCTCCAGCTGCGGCCAGACGGTCGGTGCCGCGGTCAGACTGTTCGAACCCATAAGAAATGAGACTACCCGGCTGCTCCGGTCAGCTCTCCACCCGCTTGGGCGCGTACCGCGGCACGTACTCCTGGCCGGTCAGAGCCTGGATGGCGGACATCACGGTGTCGGTGATCTCCCGGGCGGCCGACGAGGTGTTCTCGGCGTCCTGCCACTTGTCGACGACGATCGGCTTGCCGAACTTGATCGTCACCTCGCCGCGCTTGAGCTTCGGCAGCACCTGGCCGGTCGGCTGGATCTTGTCGGTGCCCTGCGAACCCACCGGGATGATCGGTACCCCGGCCGCGAGCGCCAGCCGCGCCACCCCCGTACGCCCCCGGTAGAGCCGCCCGTCGGGCGACCGGGTGCCCTCGGGGTAGACGCAGACCAGGCCACCCTCCTGCAGGACCGGGATGGCCGAGTCGAAGGCGCTCAGCGCCGCCCGGCCGCCCTCGCGGTTGACCGGGATCGCGCCCAGGCCGTTCATCAAGGTCCGGAAGAAGAGGCCGGACGGGCCCTTGCCGGTGAAGTAGTCGGACTTCGCCCAGAACGAGACCCGCCGCGGGCTGACGACCGCGCCGAGCATGAACTCGTCCGCCACCGAGAGATGGTTGCCGGCGAAGATCGCCCCACCCGTCTCGGGAATGTTCTCCCGGCCCTCGATCTCGGGCGCCCAGCCGAGCTTCAGGAGTGGAGCGACCGTCCACTGACCCACCGTGTAAAGCACGGGCACCGCTTGCCTCCTGCGTCGTCCGCTCGTCCCCACGAGACCGCCGCTGAACATACCGTAGTCAGCTGAAGCCGAAACCGCCGCCGGAACGCGTCCGCGCGTTTCTGGAACGCAGATCACACCACGTCTACCCAAGATCAGCGGCGGATCAGGAATGTGGGTCCCTGATCCGCCGCCGAACGTGGACCGTCAGACGCGGGCGACGGAGACGGTGACGGACTCGCCGTCGCCCGCCTCGCCGGTGAAGCCGCCCTCGATCGGGCCGTACGCCACCGAAGTGGCCAGTACCTCTCCTGCCACGAACGACTCGTGCGCCCGGACCGCCGCCTTCACCGCGGGCGAGCCCGCCAGCCGCAGCGTGATCCGGTCGGAGACGTGCAGGTCGGCGTCCCGCCGGGCCTGCTGCACCGCGCGTACGACGTCCCGGGCCAGGCCCTCGGCGGCCAGTTCCGGCGTGACCTCGGTGTCGAGCAGGACGACCCCGCCCGTCATCGGAGCCGCCGACTCGCCGGCCGCCGCGACCAGCTTCAGCTCGTACTCGCCCTCGGCCAAGGTGACGCCGGCCGCCACCGGAGCACCGTCGACCAGCGACCACTCGCCCGCCTTGACCGCCTTGATCACCGACTGCACCGCCCCGCCGACGCGCGGCCCGAGGACCCGCGGCACGACGTTCAGCACCTGCTCGCAGTGCGCCGAGACGTCCTCGGTCAGCTCGACGGCCTTCACGTTCACCTCGTCGGCGATCAACTCCGTGAACGGCTCCAACCGGTCGGCCCCCTCGGCCGCCACCGTCAGCTTCGCCAGCGGCAGGCGTACCCGCAGGCCTTGCGACTTGCGGAGGGACAACGCGGCGGAACAGACCTCGCGGACCTGGTCCATCGTGGCGACCAGTTCGTCGTCGGTGGGCAGCGCGGAAGCCGCCGGCCAGTCGGCCAGATGGACCGAGCGGCCGCCGGTGAGCCCGCGCCAGACCTCTTCGGCCGTGAGCGGGGCGAGCGGCGCGATCACCCGGGCCACCGTCTCCAGGACGGTGTACAGGGTGTCGAACGCCTCCTGGTCGCCGGCCCAGAAGCGGTCCCGGCTACGCCGGACGTACCAGTTGGTCAGCGCGTCCAGGTAGGACCGGACCGCGGTGCTCGCCCCGGACAGGTCGTACGCGTCCATCGCGCCGGTCACCTCGGCGACCAGCGAGTGCGTCTTGGCCAGCACGTAGCGGTCGAGGACGTGCGTGCTCGCCGTGCTCGGCTTCGCCTGATATCCCGACGCGTTGGCGTAGAGCGTGAAGAAGTAGTACACGTTCCACAGCGGCAGGAGCACCTGGCGAACCGCGTCCCGGATGCCGGTCTCGGTGACCGGCATGTCCCCGCCCCGCAGCACCGGGGAGGAGACGAGCATCCAGCGCATCGCGTCCGCGCCGTACTTGTCGAACATCTCGTAGACGTCCGGGTAGTTGCGCAGGCTCTTCGACATCTTCCGGGTGTCGTCGCCCAGCAGGATGCCGTGCACCACGCAACTGCGGAACGCGGGCCGGTCGAACAACGCCGTCGCCAGCACGTGCAGCGTGTAGAACCAGCCACGGACCTGCCCGATGTACTCCACGATGAAGTCGCCCGGGTAGTGCGACTCGAACCAGTCCCGGTTCTCGAACGGGTAGTGGACCTGGGCGAACGGCATCGAACCGGACTCGAACCAGCAGTCCAGCACCTCCGGCACCCGCCGCATGGTGGACTTCCCGGTCGGGTCGTCCGGGTTGGGCCGGGTCAGCGAGTCGATGTACGGCCGGTGCAGGTCCGTGACCTCGACCCCGAAGTCCTCCTGGAGCTGGGCCAGCGAGCCGTACACGTCCACCCGTGGGTACGCCGGATCGTCCGACTTCCACACCGGGATCGGCGAACCCCAGAAGCGGTTCCGGGAGATCGACCAGTCGCGGGCGTTGGCCAGCCACTTGCCGAACGAGCCGTCCTTGACGTGCCCCGGCGTCCAGTCGATCTGCTGGTTCAGCTCGACCATCCGGTCCTTGAACCGGGTCACCGCCACGAACCAGCTGGACACGGCGAGGTAGACCAGCGGCGTGTCACACCGCCAGCAGTGCGGGTAGGAGTGCGAGTAGGTGTCGTGACGCAGCACGACCCCACGCTCCTTGAGCTCCCGGATCACCGGCTTGTTCGTCTCGAAGACCTGCTGGCCCTCGTACGTCGGCACCAGCGAGGTGAACCGGGTGTGCGCGTCCACCGTCACGATCGTCGGCACCCCGGCGGCGTTGCAGGCGTTCTGGTCGTCCTCGCCGAACGCCGGCGCGAGGTGCACCACGCCGGTGCCGTCGGAGTCGCTGACGAAGTCGGCCCCGAGCACGTGGAACGCGTTCGGGCCGGCCTGCTCGACGAGGTAGTCGAACAGCGGCGTGTACTTCCGGCCGACGAGGTCGGCGCCGGTGAGCGTACCGACGCGCTCGTAGCCCTCCAGCTCCTTCGCGTACGCCTCGACCCGGGTCGCGCCGAGGATCACCTTCTCCCCTTGGGGAGAGGCGAGCACGGCGTACTCCAGGTCCGGGCCGACGGCCAGGGCCAGGTTGGACGGCAGGGTCCACGGCGTCGTGGTCCAGACCGCGATCTTCTCGCCGGTCTCCAGCTGGAACAGCACATGCAGGGCCGGGTCCTGCCGGTCCTTGTAGACGTCGTCCATCCGGGTCTCGGTGTTGGACAGCGGCGTCTCACAACGCCAGCAGTACGCCAGCACGCGGAAGCCCTCGTAGATGAGGCCCTTCTCGTGCAGCGACTTGAACGCCCACATGACCGATTCCATGTAGGGCAGGTCGAGCGTCTTGTAGTCGTCGGCGAAGTCGACCCACCGGGCCTGCCGGGTGACGTACCGCTCCCACTCGCTGGTGTAGCGCAGCACGGACTCACGGCAGTACTCGTTGAACTTGTCGACGCCGAGCGCCACGATCTCGGCCTTGGTCGTGATGCCGAGCTGCTTCTCGGCCTCCACTTCGGCCGGCATGCCGTGGGTGTCCCAGCCGAACCGCCGCTCGACCCGCTTGCCGCGCATCGTCTGATAGCGCGGCACGACGTCCTTGACGAAGCCCGTCAGCAGGTGGCCGTAGTGCGGCAAGCCATTGGCGAATGGCGGGCCGTCGTAGAAGACGTACTCGTCGTCCTGCGGCCTGGCCTCGATGCTGGCCTGGAAGGTCTTGTCGGCCGCCCAGTAGTCGAGCACGTTCCGCTCGACCGCCGGAAGATCCGGGCTGGCGGCCACGCTCTCGTGGTGGTGCAGGGGGTACGCCATGAGTGGTCCTCTCTCGCGTACAGTCCGTCGGTCCTGTCCGCGAGGACGAACCGGGTCGGCGCCCAGCCCGCGGTACCACCTCGCTTGCCCGCTTCACCCTGGTCAGGATGTCGCGGGCCGCTCGTTGTCGGCTGTGACGGGCCGTCCCGTCCGGTTCTACTAGGCCTGACCGGTTCGTCGCGGTCCGGCGGTTCTTCCGGAGGCTCACCGGTGATGGCCGGGTCGAAGCCTGTACGCCAAGAATAGCGGGTAGCGCACCCGGATTTCCCGGCGAGGTTACTTCGCCTTGGTGAACGTTTCGTACTCTTTGACCACTTCGTCGGTCGGCCCGTCCATCCGGAGCACGCCGCCCTCCAGCCACAACGTCCGCTCGCAGGTCGACCGGATGGTGCTCAACTGGTGGCTGACCAGGAAGACCGAGCCGGCCTCCTCGCGCAGTTCTTTGATCCGATCCTCGCTGCGCTTGCGGAAGGTGCCGTCACCCGTGGCCAGCGCCTCGTCGATGAGCAGGACGTCATGCTTTCGGGCGGCCGCGATGGCGAACCGCAGCCGGGCGGCCATCCCGGAGGAGTAGGTCCGCATCGGCAACGAGGCGAAGTCGCCACGCTCGTTGATCCCCGAGAAGTCGATGATCTCCTCGACCTTCGATTTCGCGTCCGCCAACGACATGCCCATCGCCAGACAGCCCAGGATGACGTTCCGCTCGCCGGAGAGGTCGTTGAGCAGCGCCGCGTTGACGCCGAGCAACGACGGCTGGCCTTGGGTGTAGACCTTCCCCCGAGCCGTCGGCAGGAGTCCGGCGATCGCCCGGAGCAGCGTGGACTTGCCGGAGCCGTTGCTGCCGATGAGCCCGATCGCCTCGCCCTGGTACGCCGCGAAGCTCACTCCCTTGACCGCGTGCACCTCCCGCATGGCGGCGGATTTCGTCCGGGTGACGAGCCGCTTGAGACCCGCGACCGGGCTGGCGTCCCAGCTGGCCCCGCTGCTCACGCGGTAGACGACGTGGACGCCGTCGACCACGACCGTCGGCACCCGGTCGTCGGCCTCCGCCGGCGGCGCGCCCAGGATCGGCAGCCGGATGGTGGGCGAGTTCCAGCCCTCGGAGTAGCCCTCCGGCAGTTCCTTGATGGCCGGAAGGGTGACGGTGTCGTCGACGAACATGCTGTCGTACAGGAAATCAACCACGGCCGTACCCCTGCTCTCCTTGCCAGAAGAAGACGAATCCGACGACCGCCGAGACCACGGCCCACGCGGTCGCGTACAGCATCAGCAGCGGAAGGGACATCATGCGGTCCGTCGACCCGAGCAGCGCCGCCCGGGCGATCTCGATGAAGATCACGAGAGGATTCGCTTGGACCACCGCCGCGACCGGGCCGGGCAGGTGCTCCGAGAAGGTGTCCACACTGTAGAAGACGCCCGAGCCGTACATCCAGGTCCGCAGAATGAACGGCAGAACCTGCCGGATGTCGGCCGCCTTCGAGCCGACCCGCGCGAGCACCAGCGCCAGCCCGGTGTTGAACAGCGTCGTCAGCAGGACCATCGGAATGAGCAGGACCCATTCCCAGCGGACGGGCTCCCGCGTGATCAGGACGATGGCCAGCAGCACGACCATCGAGGACAGCATGTGCTGCAACTGCGTCACCGTGTTGGCCAGCGGCAGGCAGGCGCGCGGGAACTTGAGCGCGCGGATGAGGCCCAGGTTGCCCGAGATCGCCTGGACGCCCTGCTGCGCCACCGCCTGTGTGTAGTTGAAGACGAACAACCCGATGCACAGGTACGCCGCGAAGTTGTCCACGCCGTTCCGGGTGCCGAGGATGACGCCGAAGATGAGGAAGTAGACGGCGGCGTTGGTGAGCGGCGTCAGCAACTGCCAGAGCCGGCCGAGCCGTGATTCGCCATAGGACGCCGCGAGTTTGGCGTTGGCGTAGGTCCGGATGAAGTTCCGGTAGCGCCAGATCTGACCGAGGTAGGCCCCGAAGCTCGGGCGGTCGGCCGCGATGGACAAGCCGTGCCGTTCCGCCAGCTCACGCAGCCGAGGGCTGGGGGCGTGCAGGTGTTCGACCGCCATGTCGGACATGTTGGTGCTCCGTGTCCAGGTGAGGGATGAGCCGGGGGCTGAGGGAACGCTATCCGCTGCGAAGGTCGCGACGCAACCGTAGCGTCGCTACGCTAATCTCCTCGCATGACTTCTTCGGGTGGGCGACCGGCCGCCGGAGCCGCGGTACTCCGTACCGACATCACCGAGGCGCTGCAGGACGCCCTGCTCGAAGAACTCGCCACCGTCGGCTACGGCCGGCTGTCCATCGAGGGAGTGGCCCGGCGGGCCGGTGTGGCCAAGACCGCCGTCTACCGCCGCTGGCGGTCGAAACTCGAGATGGTGCTGGAGATGGTCTCGGCGGTCGTGAGCCGCCGCCTGACGCCGGTCGACACCGGGAGCCTCGCCGGCGACCTTCAGTCGACGTTCGACCTCGTCACGCTGGCCCTGCGGCATCCCCTCGCCCAGCAGATCCTGCCCGACCTGCTCGCCGAGACGTCGCGTAACGCCGAACTCGGTGCAGTGCTGCGCGGGGCCATCCGGCAGACGCAGAGCGACCTGGTGCGGCCGATCCTGAACCGGGCGGTCGCCCGGGGCGAGCTGCCCGAGCCGGTCGATCCGGAGACGGCCGCGGCGGTCATCGCCGGCCCGGTCTACTGGCATCTGGCGGTCGCCGGGACGCCGCTGCCGCCGGACGCGCCGCGCCGGCTGGCCGCGATGGCCATGTCCGCCCTGACCACGGTGGCTATCCACTGAGCCGGGACGAACCGGGAAGGGACACCGGCGCCGCGACGTCCTTGGGCGCCACCGGGAGCTGGTGAGCCGCCACCGATCCGGGGTGGACGATCCGGCCGGGGCTGTCGGCGGCCGCCCGGCGACGCCACTCCAGCGCGTGCCGGATGCCGTCCTCGATCGTCAGCCGGGGCACCCAGCCGAGCAGCTGGGCGGACCGTTCCGTCCGGGTGTACGCCCCGAGCACGTCGCCCGGCCGCCGGGGAGCCGCGACGTAGGGCATGCGCTCGCCGGTCACCGCCGAGAAATCGGCCAGCAGCTCGAAGACGGTCGTGCCGGTCCCGCCGCCCAGGTTGATCACCACGTATCCGCTGGGGCTCGTCGCGACCACCTCCTCGAAGCACAGCAGAGCGGCGACGTGCGCCTGCGCCAGGTCCCAGATGTGCAGGTAGTCCCGGATCGCGCTGCCGTCCCGGGTGGGCCAGTCGACCCCGGTGACCGGGAACGGCTCCCCCGCCTCATATGCCTTGATCATCCGGCCGAGGGCATGACTGGGGTTCTTGGCCTGCAGGCCGCTGCGCATCAGGGGATCGGCGCCGATCGGGTTGAAGTACCGCAACGAGATCGCCCGCAGATGACCGGCCGCGGCGCTGTCGGCCAGGATGTCCTCGATGAACGCCTTGGTCCGGGCGTACGGGCTCAATGGCTGGGTCGGCGACTGTTCGTCCACGGTGAGATCGGCGCTCGCCCGGTACAGCGCCGCCGTCGAGCTGAACAGGATGCGGCGGCAGTCGTTGCGCAGCAGGTGGCCGATCATGTCGATGGATTTGGCGACATTCTCGCGGTAGTAGCGCAGCGGCTCGCGTACCGACTCGGGGACGACGATCAACCCAGCACAGTGGACGACCGCCTCGATGTCCCGGTGCTCGGCGAAGATCCGGTCCAGCAGTGCGCCGTCGCTTATGTCACCCTGGTAGAAGATCCGGCCGACAGTGAATTCCTTGCGCCCGGCGGTGAGATTGTCCAAAATGACAGGAGTGATACCTTCGTCCAGTAATGCGGACGCGATGGTGCTTCCGATGAACCCCGCACCACCGGTGATCAAGACCTTCACCGACGTCTCCCCGTAATCGCCATACCTCGGCATTCCGATGCCCGACAACGTCGTCCAGGCCGAGGGTGCTGCGACATACTACTGGGCATTCCGGCTGGCTGCGTGTCCGACCATGGGGTCACTGACGGCCGCCGGGAGGTCTGGCGGCATCAGTTGGCGCGGAACGCGCCGGGCCGTGGGCGGCTCGAGCATCCCGGCCGCCGGCCGCCGGCTCAGTCGCGCCTTCAGACCACGGACCATCAGGTACGCCAATCGCAGCAACACGTACAGCGCGTATCGGTCGCCGCCCACGAGCGAGTGCTTGAGCCCCGGTACGCCGCCCGGCCGGGGGTAGCCGTCCGCGGGCAGCCACCGGGCGTAGTCGGCGGACATCCGCCGGAAGAACGCCTTGCGCGACCGGCTGGGCAGCCGGGCCTTGTTGCCCACGATGACGAGGTAGTGATCGATCATCAGCCGGAACAGCTGCGGCCGGAACTCCTCGTACACGCCCCCGTCGCGGGCGATCCCCTGGAACAGCCGCTCGTACTGCGCGAAGACCTCGAAGTGCCGATCGCTGCGGGTCGTGGTGATCCCGCCGGACTCACGCAGGCGGTAGCAGTAGCAGACCTCGTCGACGCCGCTGATGGCGTCGGCCGCCATGAGCAGCCGGTGGCTGTAGAGCGTGTCCTCGTACCACCCCGGCGAGAAGCTCAACTCGATCCGGGCCAGATAGGCGCGCCTGGTGATCTTGGTGCAGGCCGACTGCGCGATCCGCAACAGGTCCGGGCACTCGTGGAGCCGGACGGGATCGGTCAGACCGGCGAGCACGTGGCTGCTCGCCGGATGAGCGTCGGCCTCCGGGCCGGTGACCTCGGCATGGTCCACGACCAGCACATCCGGCCGGGTACGCAGAAGCGCCTGCAACACCACCGCCACGCTGCCGTCGGGCAGCCAGTCGTCGGAGTCGACGAACCACACGTACTCACCGGTCGCGGCGGCCAGGCCGGCGTTGCGCGCTCCACTGAGACCCCGGTTCTCCGGCAGGTGGATGACGGTCAGTCTCGAATCGCGCACGGCGTACGCGTCGAGCATCGCGGGGCAGCCGTCGGGTGACGCGTCGTCGACCGCGACGACTTGCAGGTCGTGGCCCGTGTAGGAAAGCACAGAGTCCAGACATTCCTCAAGAAACGCCTCAACTCCATATACCGGTACGACGATCGTCAACGTCGCACCCCGTTCGCTTTCCATGCCGCAGAGGCTGCCAGACCGAGCACTCGTCGCGCCACCCTCGGGAGTGGCCGCCCGATCGTCCGGACGACGGGAGCCCCGTGACGTCCACCACATCGGAGCGACGGCGGTACTGGCCGCCACTCGGCCTGGTCCCGGTAAACCCGGCAAACACCGACGAATGTCGACATCAGGCGGGAGCCGGTCTGACAAACGCCGCCGGGTTCTGGCACTGTGTTGAGCCGCACCCCTGAGAGCAGCGAGCGAAAGGCACTCGGCTCATGCCTGGTCTGGTCCTCCACGTCACCGGAGCCCGCCCCAACTTCCCCAAGGCGGCGCCGGTTCTGCGCGCCCTCACCGCGCGGGGCGTGGAGCAGCGTCTCGTCCATACGGGTCAGCACTACGACCAGAAGATGTCGGACGTGTTCTTCGACCAGCTCAACCTGCCGCGGCCGGACGTCGACCTCGGCGTGGGCTCGGGTACGCACGCGCGCCAGACCGCCGCCATCATGACCGGGCTCGAAGACCTCATGCTGGCCGAACGGCCCGCCCTGGTCGTCGTCTACGGAGACGTCAACTCCACGGTGGCCGCCGCGCTCGTCGCCGCGAAGCTCGGCATCCCGACCGCCCATGTCGAGGCCGGGCTGCGCAGCTTCGACCTGACCATGCCCGAGGAGATCAACCGGCTCGTCACCGACCGGCTGGCCGACCTCCTGCTGTGCACGAGCGCGGACGCGGTCGCTCATCTGGGCAACGAAGGGGTCGACCCGGCGCGCATCCACCTCGTGGGCAACCCGATGATCGACACGCTGCTGGCCAACCTCCACCGCTTCGACGCGGAGGCGGCCCGCGCCGCACACGACCTGCCCGCCCGATACATCGTCGCGACCCTGCACCGACCGGGCAATGTGGACGATCCGGCCGACGCCGCCGCGCTGGTCAAGAGCGTGCACGCGGTCGCCGACCAGGCGCACATCGTGCTGCCGCTGCATCCCCGGGGCCGGGCCCGGCTGCAGGAGGCCGGGCTGTTCGACCACCCGGCGCTGCAGATCGTCGACCCGCTCGGATACCTCGAATTCATGGGCCTGGTACGCGGCGCGGCCGCGGTCGTCACCGACTCCGGCGGCGTCCAGGAGGAGACGACGATCCTCGGCGTACCCTGCCTGACCCTGCGCCCGAACACCGAGCGTCCGGTCACCATCACTCACGGGACCAACCAGCTGGTGACGCGGGAGAACCTGCCTGACGCGGCCGCGGCCGTGCTCGCGGCGGGCCGCGCCGAGACCTGGAACGTTCCGCCCCTGTGGGACGGCAAGGCGGGCGAGCGGATCGCGGAGATCATCTCCCGGGTACTGCCGCGTAGCTGAGGTTGGGTCCATCCCGCACACTTAGGGAACCCGACGGCAGATCGAGGAACAGTGAGCGAAGCCCCTTCCGCCTCCCCGCAGCCCGCGCCGGTGAACCCTTGGCCGGTCACGCACGTGTTCGACGTGCGCGTCGAACCCGGCCTCGTCGCCGAGCCCCAGTCGCCCACCAAGCACCGTGAGCGCTTCCGGGCCGACGTCGAGGGCATGCGCGCCATCGCCGTGCTGCTGGTCATGCTCTTCCACAGTGGACTTGTGGTGTTCCGCGGCGGGTTCGTGGGCGTCGACGTCTTCTTCGTGATCTCCGGCTTCCTCATCACCACGCAGCTCGGCACCGAGCTGTTCGAGACGAAGACCATCTCCCTCGCCCGTTTCTACGCACGTCGGGCGAAACGCCTGCTCCCGGCGGCGTTCGTGGTGCTCGCGACGACGCTCCTCGGCGTCTGGTGGGCCTTCCCCCGGACCAGGTGGGCCGAAGTCGGCGGCGACATCGTCGGCTCCGCGCTCTACGTGGTGAACTGGCGGCTGGCCGACCGCTCGGTGGACTACCTCGCGCAGGACATCGCTCCGTCGCCCGTCCAGCATTACTGGTCCCTGGCGGTCGAAGAGCAGTTCTACCTGCTGTGGCCGCTGCTGCTGCTCATCGCGACCCTGATCGCCCGGCTCCTGAGCCGCCCGCGCGCGATGATGCTCCGCGTCGGCGTCGCGGTCATCGCGATCCCCTCGTTCCTCTGGTCGGTCGTCGAGAGCTTCGTCGACCCCGCGCGCGGCTTCTTCATCACCACGACCCGGATGTGGGAACTCGGGCTAGGCGCCTTCGTCGCGTTGATCGGCGTCTCGTGGCGAAAGCTGCCCCGGGTCACGGCCGCGGCGATGGGCTGGGGCGGCCTGGCCGCCATCCTGGTCTCGGGCATCGCCTTCACCCAGGGCGTCGCCTGGCCCGGATTCCTGGCCCTGCTGCCGACCGCCGGCGCCGGCGCCGTCATCGCCGCCGGCTTCGCCTTGCGGGACAAGGGTCCGGCCGCGTTGCTGTCCATGGCGCCCCTGCGCTGGATCGGCAAGCTCTCCTACTCGCTCTACCTCTGGCACTGGCCGCTGTTGATCATCGCCGAGCAGCTCGAGGGCGACCTCTCGGTCGCCGCGCGGCTCGGCATCGTCGCGTTCTCCTTCATCCCGGCCTGGCTCACCTACCGGCTCGTCGAGAATCCGCTGCGGTACGCCTCCGCGCTCACCGGCTCCAGCCGCTTCGCGCTGAGCGTCGGCGCGAACTTCACCCTGGCGGCGGTGGCCGGCGGCCTGGCCCTGTCCCTGACCGCGGGCAGCAGCTCCGTCCCGATCATCCCCACGCCGCAGGCCAGCCAGGCGCTCAAACTCGGCGCGGCGGTCCTCCGCGACGATCCGCGCAACGATCCCGCCGGCGCCCCGGTCGACACCGTCGCCTGGATGACGCCGGCCCCGGTGCAGGCCAACGACGACATCCCCCAGGAGTACGCCGACAAGTGCCAGCAGGGCAACGCGTCGGCCAAGGTCCTGACGTGCGAGGCCGGCGATCCCAAGGGAACCGTCTCCGTCGCCGTCGTGGGCGACTCCAAGATGACCCAGTGGATGCCGGCGTTACGACGCCTGGCGTTGCAGAACCACTGGCGGCTCACGACGTACCTCAAGAACTCGTGCAGCTTCGCGCTCGCCGTGCCCGACTATGACGGCAAGGCGTACCAGTCCTGCCGGACCTGGACCGGTTCGGTGGTGGACCGGCTGACCGAGCAGCCGCCGGACTACCTCATCACCTCGCAGGGGCAGAGCCGCGCGTACGACGACTCGGACGAGCTGACCTCGGCGGCGATGGTCGACGGCCTCCGGCAGGTCTGGAGCACGCTCACCGGGCACGACGTGAAGGTCATCGTGATCGCCGACAACCCGGGCCCGACCGAGGAGGCGCCCGACTGCGCCGACCGCAACGCCCGCCACCTCACGGCCTGCGCCTTCGATCGAGGCCGCTACGAAACGGCCAGCGCTGCGCCGGTGTTGCGGCAGGCGGTCGAGGGCCAGAAGCAGGTCACCATGGTGGACCTCTTCGACGCGATCTGCCCGACCGATCGTTGCTCGATCGTGATCGGCTCGGTTCTCGTCTATCGCCAGGGGTCTCATCTCACGAAGACCTACGTGGAGACGCTGCTGCCAAGGCTGGCCAAGGCCCTGACCAAGGCCAATCTGAAGACCGTGTACCTCGGCTGACGGCCGGAATCGGCTGTTGGGGGCGCCCGTCTCGCCGAGCGGCGACGAATGGTGACCGTATGTGTTTGCGGAGTAGCGTTACTACGGCATCGACTGATCGCCGCGGGCGTGGCGAGGACGTCTAGACTACCGGGCGGCGCACTGACCCGACCGACCCCTGCGGAGTTTCTCATGTACCCACGCACACCGATGGCTCGCCTCGGTGCCGCGGCTCTTGTGACAGTCGCGCTGCTCGGCAGTCTCCCGCTTGCCGCCACCGCCGCCACCGCCGCCGTTCCCGCGTTCACGCTCGAGGAACGGGCCACGGCGATCGCTCAGCCCGCAGTGATCTTCACCGAGTTCACCGCGAAGGGCGTCGTGCGCAGGAAGAGCGATCGGAAGCCGGTCTCCGCCGAGTCCATCACGGTCGCGATCCGCTGTAGCGCCGTGGTCATCGACGGTTCGGGTATCGCCATGAGCACGCGGTACTGCGTAGCCCCGACCCACGACCACGTCAACGACTGGGCGTTCAACCGGCTCGCCGACCGTGAGATCAACAGCAAGCGGCTCACCACGGCCAAGAAGCAGCAGTACATCGACGGGCTCAAGGCGACGGCGGACTTCACCGCGGTCGAGGGGCAGGGTGAGCCGCCGCAGGCGCTGTACGCCCAGATCGGCGACGTCGTGGCCGGTCGGCTCGACGCCCCGGCGTTCACCGCCGAGGTCATGACGCCCACCGACGGCGACGACGCCGGCTTCGCCACGGTCAAGCTCGGCAAGAGCGGCCTGCCGGCGGTCGAGCTGAACACCGGCGCGGCCCTCGCGTCCGGTACGCCGTTGATGGCCTTCGGCTACAGCTCCAGCGGGGGCAAGGACTTCGAGACCCTCCCGTACGCCTCGGGCGCGAACTCCATCAAGATCACCACGGTGGGGACGAACACTCCCAAGTCGTACAAGTTCTCCGGCGACCTGCCCATCGAATGGCGTGGCGGTCCCGCGGTCGACCTCGACGGCAAGCTCGCGGGCGGTCTGCTGTGGAGCGACACCATCAACGACGCCTCGGCGTTGAGCACCGCGCTTCAGCAGGGCGGGGCGACGAACCAGCTCAGCGAGGCGGACAAGGAATACCGGAAGGCGCTCGACGACTACTACGCCGGTCAGTACACCTCGGCCATCAAGCGGTTCGCCTCGGTGATCGCCGCGCAGCCCACCAACACGATGGCGACGAAGTACCGGGCCCAGGCCGAAAGCCACAAGGCGATCGAGAACGGCGACACCCCGATCTCGATCTCGCCGCCGCTGTGGCTCGTCGTCTCGATCTCGCTCCTCATCGGCGCGATCATCACCTTCGTCGTCGTGTTCCTGCTCGTCCGGCGGCGGGCGCGCCGTCAGCCGGCGCTCGGCCCCGACAGCCTGCTGCCCGTCTCGGTGAACCCGTTCGAGCCGCCGATCTCCGGGCCGGGAGCGTATCCGACGTCGGGCGGCGGATTCGCCACCTATCCGACCGGGGGCTACAACACGCTCCAACGCGGCGAGGTGCCGATGCCGCTGCCGACCGTGCTGGAGATTCCGCAGGCCGCGCCGCCGGGCGTACCGGTGCCGCACCCGCCGATCCAGCGCCCGCCGGTCGCGCCGACCTCGGTGCCGCCCACCGCACCCGCCGCGCCCACCTCAGCTCCGCCGATGGCCCCCACGTCGGTGCCGCCGGCCGGCCAGCACCAGCCCGGCCCGCAGGGTCATCCGGGCCAGCCGGGACACCCCGGCCAGCCGGGATATCCGGGCCAGCCGGGATACCCGGGCCAGCCGGGATACCCGGGTCAATCCGGCCCGCAGGGACACCCCGGTCAGCCCGGTCAGCCCGGTCCGCAAGGCCCGCAGGGACACCCCGGCCAGCCGGGATATCCGGGTCAGCCCGGTCCGCAGGGACACCCGGGACACCCTGGTCAGCCGGGACACCCCGGTCAGCCGGGATACCCGGGTCAGGCGGGATACCCCGGGCAGCCCGGTCCGGGCCAGCCGCCCATCCACCCCGGTGCGCAGCAGCCGCCCGTACATCCCGGTGCGCCGCAGCCAGGTCCGGTTCAGCCGCCTGTGCACCCCGGTGCGCAGCCGGGTCCGGGCCAGCCGCCCGCCGGCCCGCCGACCGGTTCGCCGGCCGCGGCTCCGGAGGGTCCGCCCGGGCTGCCGGTGCCGCCGATGGCGAACGCCCCGGTCAGCCCGCCGCCGGGACCGACGCAGCAGCCCGCGAACTTCCAGTTCGTCTGGCCTGAGGATTCGCAGGCACCGGCTGGGGACGGCGCGGACAACGGGGAGTCGAATCCTTGGGGGCCGCCGCCCGCTCGGTGACGCCCAGGCGAAGCACGATAAACGGCCCGGTACGCAGGTACCGGGCCGTTGTGCGTTCTGGATCAGGCAGTCAGGATCAGAACGCGGTTGCCTTGTGCGCCAGGTAGATCCGCGACACCGCTCCGGTCGCCGGGTCGAGGGCCGGGACGGCGGCGACCGTCAACTGCTTGGCCAGCAGTTCGCCCAGCTCCTCCGGGGCCGCCGTCGGGGACGCCGTCAGGACCAGCAGCCCAGCGGGACGGAGAACCCGGACGGCTTCGGCGATCGAGTCCGCCACGTCGGCGTCGCCCGCCGTCAGATCGAGACCGAGGACGCAGTCCGTGGACGCGTCCGGCTGACCCGCGACCGGCCAGTCCACGACGATGTCCGTACGCGAGGCACGGCCCAGGAGCTCGCGCTGTTCGGCCGGGCCGAGCCGGACGGCGAGCACCTCGCGTTCGGCGAAGAGGTCGCCGTACTCGTCCACGACCGACCAGAGCTGTCGAGCCGCCGGAGTGGATCGGCAGCTCGGGCAGGCTCCGTCCACCATCATCCGGCGGCTGAAGACCGCCCGGCAGATGCCGCAGCCGACCATGGCGGCGCCTTCGGTCGCCACGACGACCTGCCGGGCGGGTTGCGCCACCCAGACGTCGCCGACGCGCACCTCCGGCCGCGTACGCGGATTCTGGTCCAGGTACGCCGAGTAGCCGTGGGCCTGGCCGTTGGCGCGGACGTGGTCGCAGATGCGGTGGAAGCGCTCCTCGTACTCGGGCGAGTGGGTGTCCTGGAATCCGGTGGGGCTCCGCTTGGTCAGCGACCACGAGTGCATGACCATGTTGAAGGTCCGCTCGACGGTCTTGCGCAGGGCGACCGCCTCGTACTTGCCGAGGAAGTTCTCGAATGTGCTGGCCTCCGGCGAGGACGCGTCGACCGGGATCTCGAGGACGCCGTTCTCCCAGACGAACGGCTCGCCGCCGACCGCGCCTTCGCCTTGGTCGCCGGTCAGCCCGTCCCGGAAGTTGCTCAGCGCCTCGATGCCGAGCGCGCCCGCCGCCAGGACGAGGTCGGAGTTCGTCTTGTAGCCGCCGGCCCGGAACAGGCGTGCGGGCTTGCCGACGGCGCGTTCGTAGCGGGTGATCGTGAATTCGAGCATCCGGCGCGCCAGGTCGTAGGTGGTCGTGTCCAGGAAGATGGACTTGCCGTCCACCGCCTTCAGCCCCCAGAGCTGAGCGAGCCGCTCCGAGTGCAGGTGCAGGTGGACCTCATGCCCCCGCTCGGCGAGGAAGTCCACGATCCGGCGTTCGGCCGCGTCCCCTTCGGCTCCGCACGAGGCGAAGTCGACGAGGAAGTTGCCGACCAGGCCGTGCTGTTCGAGGATCGAACAGATGCGGCCGATCCCGTACTCGCCGCCGCCGACCCGGCCCCAGACCAGGCTCTCGATCAGATCGCCGGGCGCGCGTAGCGGCAGGGCCTCCACGTCGAACGACAGGAAGAACGAGGTCGGCAGGTTCTCCTCGACCCGTTCGACGGTCAGCGAGCGAAGTTCCGCCGGGCCCCGCGAACTCCACGCCATGACCCCGATCCGGTGCACCGGCGCCGAGACCGTGAAGAACCGGTCGGTACGCGACGTGTTCGGGCCGGTCCGCAGGTAGAGGTACGGCCCGACGTTGTCGGAGTGCGACACGCCCCGTCCCGGCGGCAGCTCGGTGAACCCGGGCATCTCCAGCCGGACGAGTGCGGCGTTCTCCTGCGTACGCTCGACGCCCTCGACGAGGGCTCGCAGCCGGTACATCTCGCCCGGGACGAGCGAGCAGGGCACCCAGACCGTCGTCGTCGACAGCGCCATGTTGTCGGCGCTGGCGAGCACGACCGGCAGTCGAGCCTTCATGGTGATCCCGTCCTCTCCGGCACCTGGCCGTGCCGTGGCTTCCCGAAAAGGCGTCAGCGTGCGTCTTGCGTGACCAGCGTGGCCGTCTCGGCACCCGATCGGGGGGCGGGGATGGTGGGGGCCACAGTCGCGGTCGCCGCCTGACGATAGACCTGCTCATATGTCCGTGCGTTGGCCGCCCAGGTCCGCTCGGCCCGCACCCAGGTGGCACCGGCCTCGGCCAGGTCGCGGCACCGCTCGGGGTCTGCGAGCAGTTCGGTGAGGACGGTGACGAGCGAGCCGGGCTCGCCGGCCTCGAAGAGCGCGGCGGCGCCGCTCTGCTCCGCGATACGAGCCAGCGCCCGGACGTTGGACAGCACCACGGTCCGGCCCGTCGAGAA
>NZ_JBFBAZ010000067.1:0-40850 GCF_040682475.1 Hamadaea sp. NPDC051192 | reverse complement strand
ATGGAGTTAACTGTGGTGTCGTCGGTGTGTCATGACCGGAAACTCCATGATCAACGGGACGCGCTTACGCTTACGCCCATGAGCGGGTCGCACGAACGGGACGGGCACGACCACTCGCATGAGCCGGACGGGCACGGCGGGCACAGCCATCCGCACGAGGACCAGGGGCACGACCATGCGCCCGGGCACGACGGGCAGGGCCACTCGCGCGAGCAGGGCGAGCGGGACGGGCATGGCGATCACGACCATGCGCATGACCATGAGCACGACCATGGTGGTGGCGGGCTGTGGCACCGGCTCACCCACTTCTTGACGCCGCACTCGCACGACACAGCCGCCAAGGTCGACTCGGCGATGGAGACCTCTCGCGAGGGCCTTCGCGCTCTGTGGATTTCGTTGGGCGTACTGGGGGTGACGGCGGTTCTTCAGGCGATCGTGGTCGTCTTGTCCGGCTCGGTCGCGCTCCTCGGCGACACGCTGCACAACGTGGCCGACGCACTGACCGCCGTGCCGCTCGGGATCGCGTTCGTCCTGGGCCGGCGACGTCCCACTCGCCGCTACACCTACGGCTACGGGCGCGCCGAAGACCTCGCCGGAATCGTGATCGTCGTGTTCATCGCGGCGTCTGCGGTGGTCGCCGGTTATGAAGCCGTACGCCGACTGCTGAACCCGGCCGAGGTCAGCCATCTCTGGGTGGTGGCCGTCGCGGCGCTCATCGGATTCGCCGGCAACGAACTCGTGGCCCGGTACCGGATAAGTGTCGGACGCCGGATCGGCTCGGCTGCTCTCGTCGCCGACGGCCTGCATGCGCGTACCGATGGCTTCACGTCTTTGGCGGTGTTGCTCGGAGCCGGCGGCGTGGCGATCGGCTGGTCATGGGCGGACCCGGTCGTGGGTTTGCTGATCACCGTCGCGATTCTGTTCGTGCTGAAGGACGCGGCGCGTGAGGTGTACCGGCGGCTGATGGACGCGGTGGACCCCGACCTCGTCGACAAGGTCTCCGCCGTGCTCGTCGAGACGCCTGGGGTGACCGGCGTCGGCGACGTCCACCTGCGGTGGATCGGCCACCAGTTGCGCGCCGAATGCGAGATCAGCGTCGACCCGTCGCTCACGATCGCGCGGGCGCACGCCATCTCGGTGGACGCCGAACATCGACTGATCCATGCCGTACCGCGATTGACCAGGGCTTTCGTGCACGCCGACCCGGATGGCGACGAGCACCAGCACGAGGAACTCGCCCATCATCGGGAAAACGGCCACGGCCGCCGCACCGCCTCGACCCACTGACCGCTACCCCTCGCCCTCACCCTCCTCGGCGCGTTGATCATGGGCTTTGCCCCCTCGACACACCGGCGAGACCACAGTTAACTCCATGATCAACGGGGAGAGGGGCGGGGGCGAGCGGGGCCGAGCGCGGAGCGCGACGGCCCGGCGAGGGGCGAGCGAGCGAGGGGCGAGCGAGGGCGAGCGAGCGAAGGCGAGCGAGGTCAGGGGCGTTTAGCGGAGACGAAGGCCCGAAGCCGCGAGAGCGGCCAAGCGTTGATGACGTCGTCCACGGTGAGCCAGCCCCGTTGGGCGGTCCCGATGCCGAACCGGATGTTGCGCATGTGCCGGGTGGAGTGCGCGTCGGTGTCGATGGCGAACTTCACGCCACGCCGTTTGGCGCGCAGGATGAGGTCGTCGGAGAGGTCCATCCGGTCGGGGAAGCTGTTGACTTCCAGCGCCGTACCCGTGGCGGCGGCTGCTTCGAAGACGGCGTCCCAGTCGGCGTCGATGGGCGGGCGTTTGCCGATCATCCGCGCCCGGGGGTGCCCGATGATGTTCACGTACGCGTTTTCGCAGGCCCGGATCAGTCGCTGGGTCTGCTCCGGGCTGGACAGGGTGAAGTGCGAGTGCACGGACGCCACGGTGATGTCGAACCCGGCGAGGAAGTCGCCGTCCCAATCCACTTGGCCGATGGGGTCGATGTTCAGCTCGGTGCCGTGCAGCAGTGTCATCGGGCCGGCGTCCAGCGACCGCAGTTCAGCGCGCTGGGCGAGCATCTTCTCGGTGGTCATCCGCTGCATGACCAGGTTCGGGGCGTGGTCGGTGACGGCGAAGTACTCCAGGCCGCGGTCGATCGCGGCGGCCACCATCTTGTCCAGCGGTGACACGCCGTCGGTGAGGTCGGTGTGCGTATGCAGGTCGCCGCGCAGGTCGGCCTCGGTGATCAGGGCGGGCAGTTCCCGGCGCAGTGCTGCTTCGATCTCGCCCCGGTCTTCGCGCAGGGTCGGCGGGATCCATGGCAGGCCGAGCCGCTCGTAGACCTCCTCCTCGGTCTGGGAGGCGAGGAGGTCGCCGGTCTCGGCGTCGAAGAGGCCGTATTCGGAGAGCTTGAGCTTGGCGTGGACGGCGATTTCGCGTACGCGGATGTTGTGTGCCTTGGAGCCGGTGAAGTATTGCAGCGCCGCACCCCAGGCAGCGGGCGGGACGACACGCAGGTCGACTTGGAGCCCTCGCCGGGTCCGGATGGACGTCTTGGTCGGCCCGCTGCCGATGACTTCGCTGGCGGCGGGCAGCGCCTTGAACGCCGCCATCAACGGCGCCGAGTCCTCGGCGGCGGCCAGGATGTCGACGTCGCCGATGCTGTCCCGGAACCGCCGCAGCGAGCCGGCGATGCTGATCGAGACACAGCCGGGCACCTGGGACAGCGCGCTGACGATCTCCTCGGCGACCGCGGTTGCGGTGTCGATGAGGACCCGGCCTTCGTTGCGGCGCAACAGTTCGATGCCGTGCAGGATGTTGTCGGCGGTCTTCGCCCCGAAACCGGGCAACCCGTCGAGCTTGCCCGCCTCGATCGCGGCGGCCAGCTCCTCGACCGTGGCGACGTCCAATTCCTTCGTCAGGGTCACGGCCTTCTTCGGCCCGAGTCCCGGGATCTCCATCAGCTGCAGCGCGCCCGGCGGAATCCGCGTACGCAGTTCCTCCAGCGCGCCGATGGCCCCGGTCTCCAGGTATTCCACGACCTTCGCCGTCATGGACTTGCCGACGTTGGGAATCTGCCCGATCCCGGCGGCATCCAATGTGGAGATGTCCTCGTGGTACGCGGCGACGGCCCGAGCGGCCTTGTCGTAAGCCCGGATCTTGAAGGAGTCGGCGCCACCGGTGACGGCCAGCAGATCGGCCAGCTCCTCCAGCAGCGCGGCGACGGTGTCATTGGCCCGCGGCATGACCCAAGTCTAGGTGGGAGGTGGGACAAGAGCGCTGATCTTCTTCGGCACGCACATCCGCCAGGCCTCGATGATCAGCTCGGTCATCTCGTCCTCGTCGAGCGCGGCCAGCCGGGCGCGTACCCAGTTGAACCGCATGTCCGAGGGGATCGGCAGGAGAAATTTGTCCGGTTCGGCGGCCACCAGAGCTTCCCGCTCCTCCTTCGGGAAGCCGAAGCCGAGCAGCGTCTCGTCCGGCGTGATCGCGGCGTACACGATCTGGCCGACCCGGAACTTCACGTGGTCGCGGATCAGGTGCTCGCTGGTCCGCGGCAGCTCGCGGGCGACCGCGCGGATCTGGTCGACGGTGACCGGCACGGCTCAGCCCAGCAGCCGCCGCGCGGCGAACAGGTGACCGTGCCGGACCTCTGAGATCGGTCCGTCCAATGTGTCCCAGTCGGTCTGCGAGCAGTGCAGCATCGACGGCCAGCCGTCCTCGACGCCGGCACAGATGCCCACGTGGTAGACGAAACCGGTGTCCGGCTTGCGGAAGAACATCAGGTCGCCGGCGGCGAGGTCGGCCAGCTCGACCGGCTCGCCGACCGCGTACTGGTCGGTCGCGTCGCGCGGGATCAGCTGCCCGAACCGCCGGTACAGCCCATAGGTCAACCCGGAACAGTCCAGACCGTGGGCGGTCACCCCGCCCGCTAGATACATCAGCCCGAGGAACTGCCGCCCCGTGCTCAACAGCTGCTCCGCGCTGGGCAGGTCGCTTTCCGACGGGTACGCGCAAAGGTGCGCCCGGGGCAGGTAACCCGCACCGCCGCCCGGCAGATTCACCCGAGCCCAGTCCTCGTCGCCGCCCTGGACGGGCAGGATCGTCGCGAACGAGACGCCGTCGATCAGCGGTTCGCCGCCGGGCTCCGCGCGTACGCACGTCGTGGGAACGACGACGACGGCCCGTTCGCCCGTCTCCTCGGCCGGGGTGGCAAGCTGACTCAGCGGCAGCCAGCCCGGGTAGCCGCGCGGATCCTTCCGGCACGACTGCGACGGGACGACGACCTGCGCCCAGCCCTCCTTGACGTCGTCCACGAGGACGGTGTCGCCGAGCAGCGCCTGGGTGTCGAGGCGGCCCCAGAGTTCGCGGCGCTCGTCGGGGCCCTGCGCCGCCACCCAGGCGGCGACGTCGGCCGGCGCGGCCAGCGCGGGCGCGTCGAGTTCACGGACGGCGTCGGGTGCGGTCCACAGTCCGGCGGCCGCGACGGCGACCTGCATCGTCTCCACTGTCGTCCTCCCCGTGGCGGTCAGCGAGCCCAGTCGTGTGAGCGTAGCCAGCCGACGACCGCCGCCGCCACGGCCGAAGGGTCCTTCCGCAGATCGTGCCGTTCACCGGGGAGCACCACGAGGTCGACCCCGGCCCGGGCGTCCGGTACGCCGAACGGGTCCCGATCGCCGTTGACCACCAGCGTCGGCACCCCGGTGGCGAGTTCGTCGTCGCGGGTCTTCTCCGGCTTGCCGGGCGGATGCAGCGGGAAGGCGAGGGCGACCACGCCGGCCGCGCCGCTGTCCGAGGCGGTCCGGCAGGCGACCCGGGCACCGCTGGACCGGCCGCCGACGAGCAGCGGAAGCTTTATCCGAGCTGTCCGCCGCAGGTGCGCCACCACGGCCAGCCAAGCCTCGTCGAGCTGCGGCGCCGGGGCGGGCGCCTTGCGTCCCGCGACCCGATAGGGCTGGGTGACGAGGGCGACCGCGACCCCGGCGGCGACCACCGCCTCGGTCACGGCGGCGAGATCGGCCGAACCGACGTCGCCGCCCGCACCGTGCCCCAGCAGGAGCCAGCTGCTGATCTTGCCTGTCGGCTTGACCGTCTCGGCGCGGGCCGGCCCGCGCGGCGTCTCGATCTCCACCGCCCCTATCCCCCCTCAGCTGCAGATCACGGTTATGCCTGCCATTCTGGGTCAGGATCGGCTGCGTATCCGTGATCTGCGGGGAAAGAGCGTCAGCGCTCGTTGGGCATGATGATCCACAGCGCCAGGTAGATCAGCACCTGCGGGCCCGGCAGCAGGCACGACAGGACGAAGATGAGGCGCATCACGTTCGGCGAGATGCCGAACCGGCGGCCCAGCCCGGAGCAGACTCCGGCGATCCAGCGGTTGTCGCGCGGTCGGTAGAGGCGGCGAGGTGAGGTCGTCGTTGTCATGCCTCAACGGTAGGTACGCCGATCTCCTCGGCCCTCCGCCGTCGGACGGATCTTGTGATTCGAATCCCGTAGGGGCGTCCCGGAGCGTACGGCGCGCTATATTTTCTTGCGTATGCATCTAAGACGGGAGTCCTGCCGATGAGTGCGCGCCGCTTCCTCTTCCTCCTCGCCAGCACCCGGGAGAACGGAAACACCGAGGTCATGGCGCGGCACGCGGCGGCGTACCTGCCGGTCGGCGTCGAGCAGCAGTGGCTGCGGCTGATCGACCATCCGCTGCCCGACTTCACCGACGTACGCCATGAGGGCGCCGGGGTCTACTCCGAGCCGGAGGGTCATGCCCGGACGCTGATGGACGCGACGCTCGCCGCGACCGACGTCGTGATCGCCTCGCCGCTCTACTGGTACAGCATCTCCACCCCGGCCAAGCGGTACATGGATCACTGGTCGGGCTGGATGCGCGTACCGGGCGTCGGGTTCAAGGAGCGCATGCGGAGCAAGACGTTCTGGGGCGTGACGGCGGTCAGCCATGAGGACTTCAGCCGGGCCGAACCGCTGATCGGGACCCTGCGGCTGTCGGCCGAGTACTTCGGAGCGCGCTTCGGCGGCGTCCTGCTCGGCTACGGCAACCGCCCCGGCGACGCGCTCGACGACGCTCCCGGCCTGGAGCGGGCGCGCACGTTCTTCGCCGGCGAACCGGCGACCGCCACGACCCGGCTCGCTTCACCGAAGCGTACGCAGGTCATCCACGCGTAGGGCTTAGAGCCGGGCGAGCCAGGGCCGGATCTCGTCGGCGACCTGCTCGGGCACCTCGATCTGCGGGGTGTGCCCGGCGTTCAGCTCGACGTAGTGCCACTGTGGATGGGCGGCCGAGGTCGCCCGCGCCGACTCGATGGGCACCAGCCGATCGTGTACGCCGTGGATGAGCAGCACCGGCTGGGTCAGCTCGGCCATCCGGCGGCGATGCTCGGATCGGCCGACGCCCCGCAGGATCGACCGAGCAGCCTCCAAATAGGACTCCGCCCGGCGTGGCTGCGTCGCGCGGCGCTCCTCCAACGCGATCCCGGCCGTGACGATCTCCGGCGGAATCCGGGACAGGTCGGAGAAGCACAGCGCCAGCACGTGGCCGACCCGATCCTTGACCGGCACCCGGGCCAGCCGACGGCGTAGGGACCATTCGCCGAGACCCGGGATGGCGTGGACGGTGAACTGCCTGCGTACCACGGGATCGACGCGCGCACCCTCGGCCAGCGGCAGCGTCGGGTCGACGAGCGCGAGTGCGCGTACCTTGGCCGGGTCATGGGCCGCGGCGAGGATGCTCACCATGCCGCCCATCGAGTTGCCGACGAGCACCACCGGCTCCCGGACGACCTCGTCGAGGAAACGCAGCAGCAGCTCCGCGTTGGCCCCCACACTCGTACGCCGTCCGTGCGGTTCGGTCAGCCCGAAGCCGGCCAGGTCGAGGGCGTACCCGCGGACCTGGTCGCCGAGCAGCGGGGCGAGCCGGGTCCAGTTGAGGTGGGAGCCGCCGAGGCCGTGCACGTAGACGACGACCGGGCCGGCGGCGGGACCGCCGAAGTCGACGTAGTGCACCGCGCCCGCGAGGTCGACCGTGTGGCTGTTCATCGCGGCGCTCCGTGCTTGCGGAGTTCCCGCTTGGCCAGCGAAGCCTTGTGCACCTCGTCCGGGCCGTCGGCCAGGCGCAGCGTACGCGCGGCCGCCCACATCTGGGCCAGCGGGAAGTCCTGGCTGACGCCTCCGCCGCCGTGCACCTGGATCGCCTTGTCCAGCACCCATTCCGTCATCTGCGGCACCGCGATCTTGATCGCCTGGATCTCCGTGTGCGCGCCCTTGTTGCCGACGGTGTCCATCAGCCACGCGGTCTTGAGAACCAGCAGCCGGGCCTGCTCGATGCGGACGCGAGCCTCGGCGATCCACTCGCCGACCACGCCCTGGGCCGCCAGCGGCTTGCCGAAGGCGACCCGGTCGACGGCGCGGCGGCACATCTCCTCCAGTGCCCGCTCGGCCATGCCGATCAGGCGCATGCAGTGATGGATCCGCCCCGGGCCCAGGCGCGCCTGCGCGATGGCGAATCCGTCGCCCTCACCGGCGATCAAGTTCTCCGCCGGTACGCGTACCCCGTGGAACTGGATCTCGGCGTGACCACCGTGCCAGCCGTCGTCGTAGCCGAAGACCCGCATGCCCCGCTTGATCTCGACCCCGGGCGTGGCCCGGGGGACGAGGATCATGCTCTGCTGGCGGTGCCGCTCGGCAGCCGGGTCGGTCTTGCCCATCACGATGAAGATCTCGCAGTTCGGATTCATCGCGCCGGACGACCACCATTTGTGCCCGGTGATGACGTACTCGTCGCCGTCGCGCTCGATCCGCGTGGCGATGTTGGTCGCGTCGGAGGACGCGACCTCGGGCTCGGTCATGCAGAACGCCGAGCGGATCTCGCCGTCGAGCAGCGGCCGCAGCCAGCGTTCCTGCTGGACCGGCGTGCCGAACATGCTGAGGACTTCCATGTTGCCGGTGTCGGGGGCGTTGCAGTTGCACGCCTCCGGGGCCAGGTGCGGGCTGCGCCCCATGATCTCGGCGAGCGGCGCGTATTGCAGGTTCGTCAGCCCCGCGCCGAACTTGTCGTCCGGCAGGAACAGATTCCACAGACCGCGCCGCCGGGCCTCGGCCTTCAGCTCCGCCATCACGGGCGGAGCCGACCAGCCGTCCTCTTCGGACACCGCTGCCTCGGCCGGATAGACGTACGCCGCCATGAAGTCGAGCAGTTCGGCGCGCAGCCGCTCGGTCGTCTCGTCGTAGCCGAACTCCATGTCAGGCCTCCCTCAGCTGCCGGAGCCCGGCATCCACCAGATGCGGAACCATCGCGCCCACCTGGTCGAACCCGGTGCCGACGGTCTGCCCGGCGAGGTGCCGGTAGTGGATGCCCTCCAGGATCACGGCGATCTTGAAGTACGCGAACGCGAGGTACCAGCCGAGACCCTCGGCGAAGGGGCGGCGCTCGGCGTACCGCCGAGTCAGGTCCGCACTGGTCGGCAGGGCGCCCTCCGGCGCAGCCTCACCGAAGAGGCCGGTCGGCCGCAGCCAGAGATCCCAGTACACAAGGGACAGCCCCAGGTCGGCGAGCGGATCGCCGAGGGTGGCCATCTCCCAGTCCAGCACGGCCACGATCTGGTCCTGGCCGTTGACGATGACGTTGTCGAGCCGGAAGTCACCGTGGACGATCCCCGCCCCGCTCTCGGCCGGAATCCGGGCAGTCAGCAGCTCGAAGAGGTCGTCGACGCCGGGCAGCTCCCGGCTGCGCGAGGCGTCCAGCTGCTGCTTCCAGCGGCGTACCTGGCGCTGGAGGTAGCCGTCGGGGCGGCCGAAGTCGCCGAGTCCGACCCCGGCGGGGTCGACGGTGTGCAGGTCGGCGAGCACGTCCACCAGCGAGAAGGCGAGCGCGTGCGCCCGGTCCCGGCCGAGGGCGGCGGCCTGCGCGGCGGTCCGGTAGATCGTCCCGGGGACGTCCTGCATGACGTAGAACGGAGCCTCGTCCGCCGTCTCCGCCTCGCAGAAGGCGATCGCCGCCGGCACCGGTACGCGGGTCGCCCCGAGCGCGCTGATCACTCGGTACTCCCGGCTCATGTCGTGGGCGGTCCGCAGCACGTGGCCCAGCGGCGGACGGCGGACGACCCAGGTGGTGTCGCCGTCGCCGACCCGATAGGTCAGGTTGGATTTGCCGCCCTGGATCAGCTCACCGCTCAGCGGGCCGTGAACGAGGCCAGGGCGTACGCGATCGAGGCACGCCTGGAGCCGATCGAGGTCCAGCCCTGTCGGCTCGGTCATGGGGTGATCACCACCCGGCCCACGGTGTCGCCCGCGCCCAACCGGGTCAGGCCGTCGACGGCGGCCTCCAACGGCAGGACCTCGCTGACGAGCGGCCGGATCACTCCCGTCGCCGCCAGGTCCAGCAGTGCCTGATGCGCCTCGGTGACCACGGCCGGGTCGAGCTGCCGATACAGTCCCCAGTGGACGCCGACGATCGAGTAGTTCTTGATCAGGGCGTGGTTCAGCGGCGGGGCGGGAACGGTGCCGCCCGCGAAGCCGATCACCAGAATCCGGCCCTCGAACGCGACACAGCGCGCCGAGCCGGCGTACGCGTCGCCGCCGACCGGGTCGTAGACGACGTCCGCGCCCCGGCCGCCGGTCGCCTCCTTCACCACCGCGACGAAGTCCTGCTCGCGGCGGTCGATCACGAGGTCGGCCCCGAGTCTCGTGGCGACCTCGGCCTTCGCGGGTCCGCCGACGACGGCGATGACCCGTGCCCCGGCTGCCTTGCCGAGTTGCACCGCGGCGCTGCCGACCCCACCGGCGGCGGCGTGCACGAGCAGCGTCTCTCCCGTTCGGAGCTGAGCACGCCGGTGCAGCGCCACGAACCCCGTCTGGTACGCGATGTGCAGCGCGGCGGCTTCGGCGTCAGTCAGCGACTCCGGGGCGGGGAAGGCGTCGACGGCGTCGAGGATCGCCACCTCGGCCAGCCCACCGGTGGGCAGCGACGGCGTACCGATGATCCGCTCGCCGACCTGCCGATCCACGCCCTCGCCGACGGCGATCACCTCGCCGCACAGTTCGACGCCCGGGGTGAACGGCAGCGGCGGGCGTACCTGGTAGTGGCCCCGGCACAGCAGCACGTCCGGGAAGTTCAGGGCGCTCGCGCGTACGCGGACGGCCAGCTGTCCCGGGCCGGGCTGCGGCTCCGGCACGTCCACGAGGTCGAGGGCGTCGGCCGGCTCGCCGAGCCGCGTCACCTGCCAGGCCTTCACAGGTACACCCGCGTCACGGTCTCGGCGACGCAGACCGGCTTGTCGCCGCCCTCCCGTTCGACGGTGACGACGCTGACGAGCTGCGCCCCACCGGCCACGTCGGTCACCTCGACGAGCCTGACCTCCGCCCGCACCCGCGAGTTCACCGGCAGCGGAGCGGGGAACCGCACCTTGTTCAGGCCGTAGTTGACCGCCATGCGTACGCCGTCGACCCGGACCAGCGGTCCGACCAGCACGGGCAGCAGCGACAGGGTGAGATAGCCGTGCGCGATGGTGGTGCCGAACGGACCGGCCGCCGCCCGGTCCGGGTCCACGTGGATCCACTGGCTGTCCCCGGTCGCCTCGGCGAACCGGTCGATCCGCTCCTGATCGACGGTCAGCCAGTCGCTGTGGCCCAGGACGGAGCCGGCCGCCTTCCGCAGATCGTCCAGAGTAGCCATGCGTTCCTCCCGATGTGCCGTTTGCAGGGCGCTGGATCAGGGTTCCCGGTCGAATCTTGGCCCAAGATTCGACCTAGATCCCTGATCCAGCGGGATAGCTGATCCAGCGGGGAAAGCAGAAAGTGGGTCAGGCAGTGAGGGTGGGGCGCACGAGGGCGCCGCCGTCGACGACGATCGTCTGCCCGGTCAGCCACGAGGACGCGTCCCCGGCGAGGAAGACCGCCGTCTTCGCGATGTCCTCGGGTTCGCCGATCCGGCCGAGCGGGATGTGCTTGTTGAGCGTCTCCTCGTGGTCTTCCCACAACGCCCGGGCCAGCTGCGTACGCACGATGCCCGGCGCGATCGCGTTGACGCGGACGCGTGGGGCGAGTTCGGCGGAGAACTGGCGGGTGAGGTGGATGACCGCGGCCTTCGTCGCGTTGTAGTACCCGATGCCCAGCTCGGTCACCAGACCGCCGACCGAGGCGATGTTCACGATCGAACCGCCGTGCCGGGCCATCGACCCGTGCCAGACGGCTTGCGTCCACAGCACGATGGAGAGCTGGTTGACCTGCACGGTCTTCTCCGCGCGGGCCACGTCGATGTCGACCATCGGCCCGTAGTACGGGTTCGTCCCGGCGTTGTTGACGAGCACGTCGACCTGACCGAACCGGTCCACCGCCGCCGCCACCGCGGCCTGCGCTTGGTCCGGCTCGCCGACGTGCGCGGCGAACGGCAGGAAGCCGACGGACGGGTGCGCCGCCGACAGTTCGGCCGCCACCGCGTCCAGGGATTCCTGCCGGCGAGACACCAGCACGACATTGCATCCTTCGGCCGCCAGCGCCGCCGCGGTGGCTTGACCGATTCCTCGGGAAGCCCCGGTGACCAGGGCGGTACGCCCATCGAGCCCGATCTGCATGGGGTCACCATAGCGGCCGGAGCCGTCCTTGCATACCGACCGGTCGGTATTGACAGCACGAACCTGGAACCGGTGTGATGTCGGGCATGAGCCACTACCGCAGCAACCTCCGCGACCTGCGATTCATGCTGTTCGAGGTGCTCGACCAGCGATTGGGCCGGGGGCGCTTCGCCGACCTGGACCGCGACACGGTCGAGCAGATGCTGGCGGAGGTGGAGCGACTGGCCACCGGCCCGATCGCCGCCTCGTACGCCGAGGTCGACCGCGATCCCCCGGTCTACGACCCGGCGACCTGCTCGGTGACCATGCCGGCGGCGTTCAAGCAGTCGTTCCAGTCCTACATGGACGCCGAGTGGTGGCGGCTGGACATCCCGGTCGAGGCGGGCGGCGTCGCCGCGCCCCGGTCCCTGTGGTGGGCGCTCGTCGAGCTGATCCAGGGCGCGCAGGCGCCGGTGTTCATGTTCGGCGGTGGCCCGCCGTTCGCCGGTCTGCTCCACCGTATCGGCACCCCGGAGCAGCAGCGGATCGCCGAGATCATGATCGAGCGCCGGTGGGCCGCGACGATGGTCCTCACCGAGCCGGACGCCGGATCGGACGTCGGCGCCGGGCGTACGCGGGCGGTCCCGCAACCGGACGGCTCGTGGCACATCGAGGGCGTCAAGCGCTTCATCACCTCGGGTGAGCACGACCTGAGCGACAACATCGTGCACTTCGTGCTGGCCCGGCCGGTGGGCACGGAAGGCGCGGGCGGCCCCGGGACCAAGGGGCTGTCGATGTTCGTCGTCCCGAAGGTCCACTTCGACGCGGCCACCGGCGAGCTGGGCGAGCGCAACGGCGTCTACGCCACGAACGTCGAGAAGAAGATGGGGATCAAGGTCTCCACCACCTGTGAACTGCGATTCGGTGAGCAGCAGCCGGCCGTCGGCTGGCTGGTCGGCGAGGTGCACGACGGGATCGCGCAGATGTTCAAGGTGATCGAGTCGGCCCGGATGCAGGTCGGGGTCAAGGCGATCGCGACGCTCTCCACCGGCTACCTCAACGCGTTGGCGTACGCCAAGGAGCGGGTGCAGGGCGCCGACCTGACGCGGATGCTCGACAAGACCGCGCCCCGGGTCACCATCGACCATCACCCGGACGTACGCCGCATGCTGATGCTGCAGAAGGCGTACGCCGAAGGGCTCCGGGCGACCTACCTGTACGCGGCGGACTGGCTCGACCGCGACCATCCGCAAGCCACGAACGTCAACGACCTGCTGCTCCCGATCGTCAAGGGCGTCGGCTCCGAGCGCAGTTACGAGATGCTCGCGTTGTCGCTGCAAACCCTCGGCGGCTCCGGCTTCCTCCAGGACTACCCGTTCGAGCAGTACCTGCGCGACACCAAGATCGACACCCTCTACGAAGGCACAACGGGTATCCAGGGTCAGGACTTCTTCTTCCGCAAGATCGTCCGGGACCGCCGGGTCGCCCTCGACCTCCTGCTCGCGGAGATGACCGACGACCTGGCGGCCATCGAGTCCACCGAAGCGCTCAAGGCCGCCGCCGAGGCGCTCCGCGACGCGATCGAGCAGGTACGCGCGATGGTCGACACGATGCTCGGCTGGCAGGCGGCGGCCAAGGACGACGTGGCCGAGGTCTACAAGATCGGGCAGAACACCACCCGGCTGCTGATGACGGTCGGCGACCTGATCGTGGGCTGGCTGCTGGCCAAGCAGGCGGCGGTCGCCGCGACGGCGCTGCCGGACGCGGAGGGGGCCGACGCCGACTTCTACACCGGCAAGATCGCCGTCGCCGGGTTCTTCGCCGCGACGGTGTTCCCCGAGTTCACCGCACGGCGGCGCGTCCTGGAGCAGACCGGCGACGCGCTCATGGAGATCCCCACGACGGCCTTCTGACCAGGTGCTGAAATCGGTGGTTTGCTCTACCGTGTTGGGCGTGAAGCCTCGCCCAGCTTTCGCCCTGTCCTTGGCCGCGCCCTTGCTCGCCGCCACCCTTCTGACCGGCTGTACGGGCAACGACGCCCAGCCGTCCTCGTCCGCCTCGGCGGCGGTCGGCGTGACTCCCAGCCTCGACACCGAAGCCGCCGCCGCGCTGGTGGCCGCCGGAGTGAAGTCCGGTTCGAGCAGCTCCAAGCTGCACGCCGACATCACGTACGCCGGAGCCCAAGGCGTCCAGCTGGACGTCCAGTCCGACCCGGCCACCAAGAAGATGAAGATGACCGTGGTGAACGGGACCTCGACCATCGAGGCTCGCGTCCTCGGCAGCGACTTCTATCTGACCGGCCTGCCGCAGCTCGGCAAGAAGTGGATGAAGGTCGACGGCACCCAGGTCGAAGGCTTCGGCGACATGTTCGCGATGAGCGAGCAGAACCTGGCGATGCTCGCCGGCGTCGTCGAGCTGAACACCGGGCCCAACGGGGTCTTCCAGGGGTGGATCGACCCGCAGAAGGCCATGGACAAGGCCGGCTCGACGCAGATCCGAGACGCGCTCGCCAAGGTGGTCAAGGCCGCCGGTGCGAACGCCCGCATCCCGTTCACCTCGAAGATCGCCGACGGCTACCTCGTCGGGCTGACCACCGAGTACCCGGCCGAGGTGAACAACGCGGTCACGCACATGAAGGTCGTGATGACGCTGAGCGACTTCGGCAAGCCGGTGACGGTCGCCGCGCCGGCCGCCAAGGACCTCGTCCAGCAATAGCCCGTGCCATCACCATGATCAGCGGAAGCTTCGTGGGGCTATGACACCGCGAAACTTCCGCTGATCAAAGAGGTCCTCACCGACTACAGCGCGGAGGCGGCCGAAACCTTCCATGAGTCGTCCACTTTCATCAGGGTGAGCACGACTCGGTTCTGGTCGACCTTCTCCCCCGAGATGTTGACGTTGCGCCGGTACTGGTTGACGAACAGCAGCACCTGCACCCGGTCCGGCGCGACGTCGATCACCCCAGACGCGCTGACCTGCGCCGTCACCACCGCCTGCTCCTTGACGACCGAGTCCTTCAGGGCGGTGGTCGTCTTGGCGTACTCGCTGGCGAAGGTGCCGGTGGCGAAGTTCTTGCCGTTGGCGACGGCGGCGTCGAACGTGCGGTAGTCGTAGGAGAAGATCGCCGCGGCGGCGGCCGGGGCGACCGCGAGCGCCTCCCGGGTCGCGTCCGCCCGCTGCCGGTTCTGCCAGCTGTCCCACCAGGCGTACCCGGCGAGACCAGCCACCACCAGGATGGCCGTCGCCAGCACGATGACCTGCTTGCGCACGATGCGTCCCCTCATCCGACGAACTGGAGCTTGCTCACGAGCCATTTGCCGCTCGCGTCGTCCTTGGCCAGGTCGAGCTGCATCCGGTAGTGCGACACCCGGCCGTCCGGCGCCTTCACGTTGGACACCGTCGCGTCGATCGCCACCAGCACGATCGCCGAGTCGTCGTCGCCGCTGACCAGCCCCGCGCGCAGCACCGTGCCGGCCGACTGAACCTTGTTCGTCAGGACGGCCTCGCGTACGCCGGGCATGCCCCGGCCGAACTCGTCGCCGAACTCGCCGGTGGCCCCGGCCGCGATCCGGGCCAGGTCCGCGTCGACCGTGCCCGCGCTGATCGACACGAAATTCACGGCGAGCTGCCGCGCCGCGGTCACCGCCTCGGTGTGCGCGGTCTCAAGCTGGCGCTGCTTCCACCAGCCGTGCCCGGCATAGGCGGTCGCGGCGAGCGCCACCGCCAGCACCATGATCAGCACTCGGGCCAACGGCCATTGAGGTGATACGCCGGAAGCAGCGCTCTTCTTCGGTCGCCGAGCGGGCGTCTTCTTCTCGGTCGAGCGCTCGGGACCGTCCTCGATCGCGGGGTCGACTGCGGAGTCGACTGCGGAGTCGACTGGGGCAGCGGCCCGTGGCCGCGGCCGGGGCGGGCGTTCCGCCGTCAGTTCGGTGGTTTCCACGTCGCGTTCCTTCCGTGGGACGTCGAGGTCGTCGGGGTCGTCGGTGGTCACGGCGCGATCCCGGACAGGAGGAGCAGCTTCCAGGACTGCTCACCGGCGGTGGCCGCCTGGCCGCCGGTGCCCCCGAAGAGCAACGGCAGACCGTCTGGGCCGATAACGAGCCCGGTGACCGGGTCGTAACCGGCGACGGGCGCGACCGCGGAAACTCCCGCAGCCGGGGACCCCGCCGTCCAGCCGCCCGACCCGAGCGGCGCGGGCGACGGATCGCCGCTGGTCCGCGGCGCGTTCGTGGAGCCGCGTACGCCGGATCCGCCCGCGACCTCGGTCCGGGTGCACCGGCGCTGCCCCGATTTCACGTAGTTGCACGACGGCGGATCGCTGACGTTGAGCACCAGTCCGAGGTGGGCCGTCTTGTCGCCGGGCGCCACCGTGAAGCCGCCCGTGACCACCATCGGGTAGACGACCAAGAGCTGTTCGATGCCGCTCAACCGGCGTACGGCGATCCCGTTGACGGTGATCAGGTTGCCCAGCAGCGGCCCGATCGAGGGATCGAGGTCCCGCAGCAGCCCTTGCAGCTCGGTCGCGGCCGGCGGCCCGGTGGCCAGCAGCGTACGCAGATCCGCGTCGCTGTTCCGGACGGTCTGACTGAGCTGAGCGAGGGCGCTGGCGAACCGCTTGATCTCGGCGGCCGCCTCCGCCTGCGTCTTCAGCACGGTGGCGGAGTCGTCGATGAGCTGGGTGGTCTGCGGCAGATAGCGGACGGCGTCGGCCAGCAGAGCACTGTTCGCGTCGAGCAGCGTACGCAGCGCGGCCTCGTTCCCCTCGAACGCGGTGCCCAGTTCGTCGACGAGGATCGAGAGCTTGGCCGGGTCGACCGAGGTGACGACCGCGTCCAGGTTCGTCAGCAGCGTCTCGACCGGCAGCGGCACGCCCGTCCGGGCGATCGGGATGACGTCGCCGTCGCCGAGGTAGGGCCCGCTATCGGTGTCCGGTCGCAGGTCGACGTACTGCTCGCCGACGGCCGAGCGATGCGCCACGACGGCGTGGAGATCCTTGGGCACTCGGCTGTCGCCGGTCATCCGCATGCGTACGCGGACCACGCCGTCGTGCAGGTCGACGCCCTGCACCCGCCCGACAGGCACGCCCCGATAGGTGACCGAGGCGTTGGCGAAGATGCCGCCGCTGGTCGTGAAGTCCGCGAACACCGTGTACGCCCCGGTGAACCGTTCGCCGAGGCCGACGAACCGGACGGCGACGTAGCCGATGCCCAGCACGCTGACGAGGACGAAGGCGAGAAGCTGGAACCGAGCCAGCCTGGTGATCCTCATGTCGACCGTCCAGCGAGGATCTCCGGCAGGCCACCGGTGACGCCGGCGATCTCCCCCGTCTCGGGGTCGTACTCCCAGGTCACGGCGGGTGCCGAGAGCGGCAGCCCGGGAAGCAGCCCGCTCGGGAGCAACCCACTCGGCAGCAGGCCGGACGGCAGGATCGAGGGCAACGCGGTCGGCAGGATGGGCGGCAAGGACGGCAGGATCGGCGGCAGCGACGGCAGGATCGGCGGAAGCCCCGGGACGGTCGGCGTACCGGGCGTCGTGCCCTTGGCGACCAGGTTGGCCAGGATCGACGCCGCGTCCAGGTCCAGGGTGAGGTGCAGCCGGACGTAGTCGCCCGAGATCGCCTTCTGCACGTTCGGCGGGAACGGGTAGGACAGCATCAGGTCCAGCCCTTTCGGCAACGCGTCGCCCGCGCGTACCAGTTGAGTGAGCGTGGGTTGCAGGGCCTTGAGCGAGGCGAGGGTGTCGGCCTTGCTCTGGTCGATCACCCGCTTGCCCACGGACCCGAGGTCGCGCAGGGCGACCAGCGCGGCCGTGAGCTGCGCGCGCTGCCCAGCCAGCACGGTGAGGCCGGGTTCGAGCGCGTCGACGGCGCGGCCGATCGTGTCGGTCTGCTCCGCGAGCTGCTTCGTGAGCCGGTCGAGCGCGTCCAGCGCGCGGACGATGTCGTCCTTCTGCGCGTCGAGCGCCGCGACGAACTTGTCCAGCTCGTGCAGCGTGCTCTTGGCGTCGGCCTCGCGGCCGCCCAGCGCCTTGCCGACCTCGGCGTTGATCGTCTTGAGCTGGGCCAGGCCGCCGCCGTTGAGCAGCAGGCCGAGCGCGGCCAGCACCTCCTCGACCTCGGCGCCCCGCTTGGTGCGCTCCAGCGGGATCACGTCGCCGTCGCCCAACTTCCCTTGTGGACTGTCGGTCGGCACCGACAGCGCGACGAACTTCTCGCCGAGCAGGCTGGATTGGCGGATCGCCGCGACCGTGTTGTCCGGCAGCTGGACCGTGTCGGCCACCCGCATCCGGACCACCGCGGTCCAGCCGTGCAGCTCGACGCCGGTGACGCTGCCGACCGTGACGTCGTTGACCTTGACCGCCGCCTGCGGCACGAGATCGAGGACGTCGGTGAACTCCGCGGTGACGGCGAACCCGCCCGACGACGGTTCGCCACCGGGCAACTGGCAGCCGGAGACGCACAGCGCCAGCGCGATCGCGACCAACGCCCGCCTCATTTCGCGCCGCCCAGCAGCGACCGGAGCTGGTCGGTCAGCGGAAGCTTGCGCTCGGCCAGCGCCTTGGCCAGCGTCAGGCAGTCCACCGGCACCTGCGCGGCGGGAAGGCTGTCGACCAGGAGAGAACACACGAAACTCGCGGGGTCATACGGCCCCATCGCGTTGTCCCGGGTGTCGGTGGTACCGGACCGAGGGTTGTAGGCAAGGTTGAGATTGGACAGGGCCAGCGGCGCGACATCGAGCACCTCCCGCAACGCCTGTTGCTGCCGCACGAGTACGCCGGTCAGATCGGCGAGAGCGGCGACGTTCGCCTTCAGCTCCGCCCGGTTGGCCCGCACGAACGTGGTGATCTGCGCGAGCGCGGAGGCGAGGTCGCGGATGGCCGCCGCCAGTTCGTCCTTCTCGGCCGCCAGTTCCTCGCCGACCTGCGCCATCCGGGCGGTGAACTCGCGTACGCTCGCGTCGCTCTTCGCCAGGGTGTCGGTGAACTTCTGCAGGTTGACCACGGTGCCGAAGAGGTCTTGCCGACCCGTCGACAAGGTGTCGAGCGCCTGGCTCAGGCCGGACAGCGTCTCGTGCAGGTTCTGCCCGTTGCCGGCGAGGTTGGCCGCGCCGACGTCGACGAGCCGCGACAACGCCCCGTCTTTGTTCGCGCCCTCCGGACCGAGCGCGCGGTTCAGATCGTCCAGCGATCGGTAGATCTCGTCGAGCTCGATCGGCACGACCGTCCGCTCGACCGGCAGTTCCGCGCCGTCGGCCAGGGCCGGGCCGCCCACGTACGCCGGAGCCAGCTGGACGTAGCGGTCGGCGACGACGCTCGGCGGCACGACGAGCGCCTGAGCGTCGGCGGGCACCTTCACCTGCGGGTCGTAAGCGAGTTCGACGCGGACGGTCCGGCCCTCTGGGCGTACCGAGGTGACCTCGCCGACCTTGACGCCGAGGACGCGCACATCCGAACCCTCGTGTACGCCCACCGCCGCGGTGAAGTGCGCGACCACCCGGTTCATCGGCTTGTCCCGCAACATGACCGCGAGGGCCGCGACCGCGACGGGCACGAGCGCCGCGGCGACCACCGTCCGCGCCTTCACTTGGTACCTCCCGGAAGGTAGCCCTGGACCAGTCCGGCGACGTACGAGTCGAACCATCGGCCGTTGCCGACGACGTTGGCGAACGCGTTCACGAACGGGGCCAGGCTGGTCAGCGTGTTCTCCAGCTTGGTGCGGTTGCGTTGCAGCACCCCGACGAAGGCCCGCAGCTTCTGCAACGCCGGTTGCAGCGTCTTCTTGGTGTCGGTGATGAACCCGGAGATCTGATCCGCCAGCTCGGACGTGGCGACCAGTAGCGTGTGGATCGCGTCGCGGCGGGTGTGCACCTCGGCGAGCAGCAGATCGGCGTCCGCGATCAGGCGCTGGAACTCCCCGTCCCGCTCGGCCAGGACAGCGGTCACGCCGCGCGCCCGGGCGAGCAGTTCGCGAAGCTGGTCGTCGCGGGACGCGACGGTCTGCGAGAGCCGCGACAGCCCGGTCAGCGACGCCTTCACACTGGCCGGCGTATCCGCGAAGGTCTCCGAGAGCACGGTGAACGCCTGCGCCAGCTGCTGGGTGTCGATCTCGGTCAGCGTTCCGGCCAGCCCGGTGACCGCCTGCATCACGTCGAACGGCGAGGCCGTCCGGTCCAGCGGGATCTCGCCCTTCAGCTCACCGCCGCCCTGCGGGTCGAGGGCGAGGAACTTCTGGCCCAGCACCGTTTTGATCCGGATGGTGGCGCCGGTCTTCTCCCCAAGAACGACGCCACGCACCCGGAACCCCACCCGGACGAAGGCACCATTCCCATCCTGGGCGAGCTGAATCCCCGTCACCTTGCCGACTTTGACGCCGGCGACGCGTACCTCGTTGCCGGGTGCGAGACCGCTCGCGTCTCGGAAAGCCGCGCTGTAACTGGTTCCACCACCGATGAGCGGCAGATCCTCGAGCTGGAACGCCGCCAGGATCAGTGCGAACAGGACGACGACTCCCACGCCGCCGACCACCGCCGGGTTGCGCGCCTTCATGGTGTGCTCCCGCATTTGGCCGCGGTGCCGCTGAACGTCGCCGGGTTCAGCGTCGTGCTGCCCAGCGTCACCCGGCCGTCGAAGTCGCAGAGATAGAAGTTGAACCAGGACCCGTACGAGGCGGTCCGGGTCAACGCGTCCAATCGCGCCGGTGCCCGGGTCAACGTCGACTCGATCACCGACGAGTTCTCGACCAGGGTTCCGGCCAGCGTGTTCAGCGCGGAGATGTCCGCGGCCAGGCTCGGTCGCGCATCGCGCAACAACGAGCTGGTCGCGTCGGCCAGGCCGCTGATGTTGGTCAACGCACCGCCGATCGCCTTCCGGTCCGCGGCCAGCCCCGACACCAGCAGCTGAAGCTGCTTGATCGTCTCGGACAGCTTCGCGTCCCGCTGGTCCAGCGTGCCGAGAACGGCGTTCAGGTTCGTGATCACCCGGCCGATCGCCGCGTCACGATCCGCGAGGGTGTTGGTCACCGAGGCGGTACGCCGTAAGAGGTCGGACAGCGTACCGCCCTCGCCTTGCAGCACCTGGATGATCTCGAAGGCGAACTTGTTCACGTCCGCCGGGCTCAGCCCCGTGAACAGCGGACGGAACCCGTTGAAGACGACGGTCAGGTCCAGCGCCGGAGTCGTCTGCGCCACCGGGATCAG
The DNA here is from genome assembly GCF_040682475.1 of Hamadaea sp. NPDC051192. NCBI lineage: Bacteria > Bacillati > Actinomycetota > Actinomycetes > Micromonosporales > Micromonosporaceae > Hamadaea > Hamadaea sp. NPDC051192. The sequence goes on along the minus strand of NZ_JBFBAZ010000067.1, from coordinate 20,131 downwards.
GCCGTCCGGCTTGAGCCGCTCGCCGCCGCCCGGTCCCTCGCTCAGCGCCAGATACCGCTGGCCGATCAAGTTCCGGTAGCGGACCTTGGCCAGGGCCGTCGTCGCCAGCGGAACGTCCTCGGCGGTGAAGCTCACCTCGGCCGTCGGTGCACCGTCGGCGGCCTGCCGGAGCCGGATGACGGTGACCCTGCCGACCTTGACGCCCGCCACGCGTACGTCGTCGCCGACGAGCAGACCGGTCACGTCGGTGAAGCTCGCCCGGTACTCCGGCCCGCCGCCGAACGCGAACGCGCCCAGCGACCGCGCCAGCAGACCGGTGAGCAGCAGCGTCACGGCGGCGAAGGCGAGCAGCTTGAGCAGCGGCCGGGTCACTGGCTGACCCCCAGGTTCACCGTCTGTCCGTTCAGGAGTGGCCCCCACAGCAGCAGCGAGAGATCGCTGACCTGGTCGGGCTGCGTACTCGTGAGGGCGGCGACGATCGGCCGCAGCAGCGGCTGCCGCGCCGGCGCTCCCGCGCCGTAGTCGTAACCGTCGGCGATGGGCGTACTCGGGGCGGGCACCTTCGGGTCGGGCAGACCATGGCACTGCGGCCCGTTGCGAGCGCCGTAGACCGGCTCGTCCCGGCCCTTCACGTACTTGCCGTTGTCCCGGGTGACCTCCAGCGTGATGTGCATCCGGCTGCCCGCGAAGACCTCCTCCAACTGCGGCTGCAACGCCGTCAGCCCCTGGAAGAAGCACGGATACTCCGGGGCGTACGCCGCCAGCAGCTCCAGCACCGGGCGGCTGACCCGGCCGAGCTGGATGATCCGGTCGTCGTACCGGTCGAGGAAGATCCGGGTGTTGTCGGCGAGGTCGGTGGTGTCCGCCAGGAACTCGGCGAGCTGCTCCTTCTGGTCGGCCACGGTGGTCGCCGTGACGGTGACGTTCCGCAGGATGGTCAGCAGATCGGGCAGGGCCGCGTTGTACCCGTCGACCGCTTGGGCGAGCCGGCGTACGTCGGTGGCGATGGTCGGCATCTGCTTGTTCAGGGTGGCCAGCACCTCGTCGGCGTTCGCCAGGTCTTGCCCGAGCCGCTGCCCGCGCCCGTCGAGCGCGTACGCCAGCGCACCGAGCGTCGCCGCCAGCTTGTCCGGCTTGATCGCCTGCAACACCGGCAGTGCCCGGTCGAGCACCTGCTCCAGTTCGACCGCGCTGGACGTGCGGTCTTGGTCGATGACGGCCCCGGCCCGGAGAGCGGGACCCCCTTCGCGGGCCGGGACCGTCATGCCTGAGGTCGGCGTGGGCCGACCTCCGGCCCCCTCCGACTGGCCGACCGAACGGCCGGCGCCGGCGGGGACCAACTCCACATAGCGCTCACCGAAGAGGGTCTTCGGGAGCAGCCGTGCGGAGACGTCGGCGGGAATCCTGGCGATCTGATCTGGATCGATCGCCAGTCGCAGTTCCGCCGACGAGCCGTTGGCGGTGATCTCGCGTACCTCGCCGACCTGGACGCCGAGCAGCTTGACCTCGGCGCCGGTCGCGAGCTGCATCCCGGTGTGGTCGGTACGCAGGGTCACCCAGTCCACCGGGGTGAACGCCTTGCGATAGGCCAGCACCGACAGCGTGAGCGAGCCGACGAGCAGGACGACGAAGCCCAGACCGAGCAGGCGCAGCCGCATGACGGTCACCCCGCGATCCGGACGGTCGTCGTCGCGCCCCACACCGCGAGCGAGAAGAAGAAGTCCACGACGTTGACGGCCACGATCGCCGTACGCACAGCGCGCCCCACGGCGACGCCGACGCCCGCCGGCCCGCCGCTCGCGGTGTACCCGTAATAGCAGTGGATCAGCACGACGATCACGCTGAAGACGAGCACCTTGCCGAACGACCAGAGCACGTCCTCGGGTGGCAGGAACAGCCCGAAGTAGTAGTCGTAGGTGCCCGGCGACTGTCCGAAGTAGCCGGTCGCGATGGTCCGCGTCGCGAAGTAGCTGGCCAGCAGGCCCAGCACGTACAGGGGGATGACGGCGATGAAGCCCGCGATCATCCGCGTCGTGACGAGGAACGGCACCGACGGCACCGCCATGACCTCGAGCGCGTCGACCTCCTCGGAGATCCGCATCGCGCCGAGCTGGGCGGTGAAGCCACAGCCGACGGTGGCCGACAGGGCGAGCGCCGCGACCAGCGGAGAGATCTCCCGCGTGTTGAAGTACGCCGAGATGAACCCGGTGAACGCGCTGCTGCCGATCTGGTCGAGCGCCTGATATCCCTGCAGGCCGACCTCGGTGCCGGTGAAGAAGGTCAGGAAGGCGATGACGCCGACTGTGCCGCCGACGACGGCCAGCCCACCGGTGCCGAAGCTGACCTCGGCGAGCAGCCGCAGCACCTCCCGCCGATAGCGCCGCAGCGTACGCGGAGTCCACGCAGCCGCCCGCAGGTAGAAGGCGAGTTGACCGCCCAGCATGTCCAGCCAGCCGAACACCGGGTCACGCCCCCTTCTGCGGGACGACCTGGAAGTAGATCGCCGTCATGACGAAGTTCAGGGCGAACAGGAGCATGAAGGTGATCACGACGGATTTGTTCACCGCGTCGCCGACCCCCTTCGGGCCGCCCTTGGCCTGCATCCCCAGATAGCTCGCGACCAGCGCCGACACGGCCCCGAAGACGAGCGCCTTGAGTTCGCCGGAGACGAGGTCGGGCAGCTGGCCCAGGGCTTGGAAGCTCGCGAGGTACGCCCCCGGCGTACCTCCTTGGAGGACGACGTTGAAGAAGTAGCCGCCGGCCACCCCGACCACGCTGACCACCCCGTTGAGCAGGACCGCGACGAGCGCGCCGGCCAGCACCCGCGGGACGACCAGCCGCTGCACGGGGTCGATCCCGAGGACCCGCATGGCGTCCAGCTCCTCGCGGATCTTCCGCGCGCCCAGGTCGGCGCAGATCGCCGAGCCGCCCGCCCCGGCGATCACCAGCGCGGTCACGATCGGCCCGGCCTCCCGGACGACGGCCAGCACCGACGCCGCTCCGGTGAACGACTGCGCGCCCAGTTGGCGTACCAGTGAGCCCAACTGGAGCGCGATCACCGCACCGAACGGAATGGCCACGAGCGCCGCGGGGGCGATCGACACGGAGCTGAGGAACCACGCCTGCTGGACGAACTCGCGGATCTGGAGCGGGCGGCGGAAGCAGCCCCGCAGCGCCTGCCCGCAGAAGATCAGGAACTCCCCGATCGTTCTCATCGAGCCTCCACAAAGGAGCCGAGTGGCGGCACCACGCTGTGTGCGTGACACCATTCGCCGGGTGGGCGTTCGGCTCGCCGGGGTCCGCCGTCGGAGGGGCGCAACTGCAACGGAATGGGCGGCAGCGGAGGCAGCTGCGCCCCGGCGGCGGCCTCAGCGGCCAGCTCGTCGGCGTCCTTCTCCTCGGCCATGCCGATCGGGCCGACGCGCTGGGCGTTGAGGAACTGGCGGACCACGGGCTCGTGACTCGACAACAACATCTCGCGCGGGCCGAACATCGCCAGATGCCCGTGGTAGATCAGGCCGATGTTGTCCGGCACGGTCCGCGCGGTGTTGATGTCATGGGTGACTATCAGGAACGTCGCGTCGATCTGCTGATTCAGATCGATGATCAGTTGATTCAGGTACGCCGTCCGCACCGGGTCGAGGCCTGAATCGGGCTCGTCGAAGAGCACGATCTGGGGGTCGAGGACCAAGGCGCGGGCGAGGCCGGCCCGTTTGCGCATCCCACCCGAGATCTCGCCGGGCAGTTTCTTCTCGGCCCCGGTCAGGCCCATCAGGTCGAGTTTCTCGGTGACGATGTCCCGGATGCGGGCCTCGCTGAGCTTCGTGTGCTCGCGCAGCGGGAACGCGACGTTGTCGTAGATGTTCATCGACCCGAACAGCGCGCCGTCCTGGAACAGCACGCCGAACAGCTTGCGCACCTCGTAGAGGTCGCGCTCGGGCAGCTGCGGCAGATCCTGGTCGCCGATCCAGATCGAGCCGCGATCCGGGCGCAGCAGGCCCACCAAGGTCTTCAGGAAGACCGACTTGCCGGTGCCGGACGGTCCCAGCAGGACGGAGATCTCGCCGGCGGGCAGCGTCAACGTGACGTCCGACCACACCGGCGTACGCCCGAAGGACTTCGTCAGCCCCTCGACCCGGACCTCAACGCCCACCCGTTCCTCCCCGGCTGCCACCCAGTTGGTGAAGGGTTATCGCCGGGGAGGGCCGCGGTGTTACAGCCCCCTGCTCACCGCGTTGATCATGGAGTTAACTGTGGTCTCGACGGCGTGGCGAGGCTGCAAACTCCATGATCAACGCCGCCGGGGAGCGGGGGGCGGGGGGCGGGTTGCGGGGGGGCAGTTAGCGGGCTTGGAGGGCGTCGAGTGCGACGGCCATCGCGATGACGGCGCGACGGTCCAGCTCCGGGTCGTTGATGGTGATGAGGTACTTGTCGCGCAGCGAGAACTTGCGGTTCACCGAGAACGCGACCTGCCCGTTGCGGACGAAGTCGAAGTGGTACGGCAGCCAGCTCGCGACGAACCGGCGGAGCAGCGCGATCGGGAGGCTGCGCTCCGTGCCGGTGATCGTGCCGAGCCCCGGCTGCTCGAAGTGGTACGTCGACTGCAGGAGCGACTTGGCGAAGTCCTTGCGGAAGGTGCCGATCGGCGTACCGGCGCTGTCCGTGATGTCATAGGTCGCCCCGAGGTCGATGACCTGGCGCGCCTTGAATCCGGCGACCACCGCCTGCTTCGTGCTGTCGGTGTAGAGCGTGACCTGCTCCTTCAGCGCCATCCGCTTCTGCTGGGCGAAGGCGATGAGGGTGCCCGGGTTGCCACTTGCATCCGAATCGTGGATTTCGTACTGGTTCACCATGAGGGTGATGCGCTGCTTCATGTGCAGGGTCTGTTGCCGCTGCAGAGTTGCGGTGTCCACGGGGGCCTCTCACGTCATGAGGGATGAGTGGCGGTCAGCGTACGGCAGTCCGCACCACTTTTACCTCCTTGGAACGTTGGTTATCCTGCGGACCGTGGGGTGGTCGGAATCGGAGCTGGTCGAACGGGCCGTACGCGGCGAGCCCGCGGCGACCGAAGCCCTGCTCACCGACGTGCGGCCGGGGGTGGTCCGCTACTGCCGCGCCCGGCTCGGCCAGATCGGCGGGGCGTACACCACCGCCGACGACATCTCCCAGGAGGTCTGCGTGGCGATTCTGCGGGCGCTGCCGCGCTATCGCCAGCAGGGCGCGCCGTTCTCCGCCTTCGTCTACGGCATCGCCGCGCGGAAGGTCGCCGACGCCCAGCGCAGCGCGATCCGGCGGCTGACCGTCTCGGTCGACTCGGTGCCGGAGCGGCCCGACAGCACCCCCGGGCCCGAACAGCAGGCCGTCTCGGCTGACCAGGCCCGGCGGCTGGCGCTGCTGCTGAACCAGCTCAACGACACCCAGCGGGAGATCATCGTGCTCCGGGTCGCGGTCGGACTCAGCGCGGACGAGGTCGGCTCGGTGCTGTCCATGTCCGCGGTCGCCGTCCGGGTCGCCCAGTCCCGCGCCCTGGCCAAACTGCGTACGCTGGCCGGCGACGTCTTCAACGAGGTGCCGGCGGCATGAAGATCCGGAACCAGGGGCACTTCCCCGACGCCGACCCGGGTGGTACGCCGATCGACGCCGACCAGCTCGCCCGCGACGACGCCCTGCTGGACCTGCTGGGTGCGGGATCGCCCGCGCCGGCCGACGACTCGCTCGCGGTCATGCTCTCCTCCTGGCAGTCGTCCGTCGCCGCCGATGAGCCGGAGCCGGTAGCGGTAACCGCCCACCGTCCGGCCACCCCGTCAGCGTCCGGCTCGGTGCGGACCGGGTCGGCTCGGCGGCCGTTCTCGGCTCGCCTGGTCGCCGTGATCGCCGGAGCGGTCGTCGTCCTCGGCGGCGGGCTCACCGCCGGCGCCGCCAACGCGGGACCAGGCAGTCCACTGTGGCCCATCACGAAGATCGTGTACGCCGACCGTGCCGCGGTTCAGCAGGTCACCGCATACCTCGACCAGGCCGCGACGGCGTACGCCGACGGCCGGTTCGCCGACGCGCGCAGCCTGACCGACAAGGCCGCGGCACTGCTGCCGAAGGTGACCGACGCCGCCGACCGGCAACGCCTGGCGGCCAGGATCGAGCAACTGCGAGCAGCGCTCGCCGCCGTCGCCATCCCGGATCCGGGCGCCTCGCCGACCGCACCTTCGGGGGTCGCGCACAGCGCCACCCCCCGGCCCTCCGGCGTGGGCCCGTCGACGACCCCGGCTCCTTCGTCGCCGTCCCCGTCGCCGTCGCCCAGCCAGGGCGGGCTGCTCCCGCTCCCGCCGCTGCCCTCGCTCCTCCCCTCCCTCCCCATCCTCGGCTGACCCGCTCCCGCCCGTTTCGTTCCGACTGGATCAGGGTTCCGTGTCGAATCATGCGCCAAGATTCGACTTGGAACCCTGATCCAGCGCGAAAGGGCGCGAGCGCGAAAGGGCGCGAGCGCGAAAGGACGCGAGCGCGAAAGGGCGCGAGCGAGGGGGCGAGCGAGAGAAGGGGAAGGGTCAGGAGAAGAGGGCTAGGCCGGCCCAGCCGGCGAGGAGCCCGGCGATGATGCTCAGGATCACGTTGAGCAGGGCGTACAGGGAGGATCCGGTGCGCGCCAGCCGAACGGTCTCGTACCCGAAGGTGGAGTACGTGGTGAGCGCGCCACAGAACCCCGTGCCCAGCAACGCGAAGTACTGCGTCGACAGGGCGGCGAACGATCCGAGCAGGAACGAGCCGATCACGTTGACGGCGAACGTGCCCCAGGGGAAGACGGAGTCGTGCCGGGCCTGGACGAAACGGTCGAGGAGGTAGCGCGAGGGAGCGCCGAAGGCCGCGCCGAGCGCCACGAGGAGAACGGTCATGCCGGGCGTACGACCTCGACCGGGTCGAGCATGGCCAGCCCGATCGGCAGGTCATCCAGAGTGGACACGAAGGCCCGGACGGCGTCCTCGGTGTCCACGATGACGACCGAGCACGGCAGGTTCTCGGCCAGGGAGAGCAACCGCGACGTGTGGATACGCGAGGACGCCCCGAATCCCTCCAGCCCCCGGAACACGCTCGCGCCGGCCAGCCCGGCCTGATGGGCCCGGTGCACGATCTCGGTGTAGAGCGGCCGATGGTGCCACTGGTCGTCCTCGCCGACCAGGACGGTCAACCGCAGCAGCGTCGTCATGCCCTCAGCCTCCCACGGGCGACCCGGTCCGCGGCCACCCCGCCGAGATACGCGGCCAGCAGGGCGGTTATCACGGTCGCCCCGAGATAACCGACGGCGGTCGGGAGCTGCTCTGCGCGTACAAGTCGATTTATCTCGAGGATGTAGGTGGAGAAGGTGGTGAAGCCACCGAGGATGCCCGTGCCCAGGAACGGTCGCACGAGACCCGCGGTGAGCGGGGCGATGAAGCCGAGCAGCAGGCAGCCGACCACGTTGATGGCGAACGTCGTCCAGGGAAAGGCGTGCGGCGCGATCGGGAACGCGACGCCGAGCCCGAACCGCGCCAGCGCGCCGAGCATCCCGCCCAGCGCGATCACTCCCACTGTCTTGATCATCGGACGGTCTTGATCATCGGGCGGCGACCGCGAGCAGGCCGGAGAGCATGACATCGAGTTTGAACTCGAAGCGTTCGTGGCCGCTGCCGGCGACCATGTTGTCGGCTAGCGAGCGCACAGTCGGGAAGCGGTCCGCGGGCAGCGACAACAGGTAGTCGCGGTACTGCCCGATCCGCTCGGCCATCGACTGCTCGGTGATCCCGGCCTGGCGGAAGAAGGTCTGCTCCAGGGCGATCGCGGGGATGAAGTCGCCCAGCAGGTCACCGGCCCACGCGACCACCTGGTCCGGCAGCCCCGCCAGGCGCAGCAGGGTGAGCAGGTACTCCATCATCCGCAGCGCGTTCGGCCCGCTCGGCAGGCCCGACATCGCGATCTGCGCCACGCCCGGGTGCGCGGCCATCACGCGCACCGAGTTTCGGACGAATTCCTTCACCTGCTCCAGCGGCTGGGTGGGATCGGGCTCAGCGAGTGGAATGTCGGCTATCACCCGGTCCAACAGCAGGTGGTGAAGTTCCTCCTTGTTCTCCACATGGACATAAAGTGACGCGGCTCCCGTGTGCAACTCCTGCCCGACGCGACGCATGGTCACCGCGTCCAGGCCTTCCTTATCGAGTACGCGCAACGCAGCGTCCACGATCGCATCGCGGCTGAGCTGCCGACGAACCGGTTTCGCGGCCTTCGCCGCCCGTTTCCACGGGGGCGCCGGGATGTCGTCGGCCTCTGCTCGGGTCACGCCGCCTGATGTCATGCCGAACACTGTACTTGACACGAACGCCGTTCGTCACGTAGAACTCTGTTCATGACTACCGAACAACGTTCCGTGGAAACGAACACCGTTCCTTCCGTGGCCTCCGGCGCCGCGCCGCCTTATCGCTGGCGCTGGCTGGTGCTCTGGCTGGTGCTCGGCGCGGAAGTCGTCGACCTGCTCGACGCCACCGTCGTCAACATCGCCGCCCCGAGCATCCACCGGGCGCTCGGCGGATCGGACAGCATGATCCAGTGGATCGGCGCGGGCTACACCCTCGCGTTCGCGGTCATGCTGGTCACCGGTGGCCGGCTCGGCGACATCTTCGGCCGCAAGCGGATGTTCCTGATCGGCGCGGTCGGCTTCGGGCTCGCCTCCGCCCTCTGCGCCACGGCTCAGGACCCGGCGATGCTCATCACGGCTCGCGTACTGCAGGGCGGCCTCGGCGCGATGATGATCCCGCAGGGCTTCGGCATCCTGAAGGCGGTCTTCCCGCCCGCGGAGATCGGCAAGGCGTTCGGCGCGTTCGGCCCGGTCATGGGCCTGTCCGCGGTCGGCGGCCCGATCTTGGCCGGCGCGCTCATCGACGCCGACTGGTTCGGCACCGGCTGGCGGATGATCTTCCTGATCAACGTCCCGATCGTGCTCTTCGCCGTGCTCGGCTCACTGCGGTTCATGCCCTCGGTCAGCCCTGTCTCCCCCCGTCCACGGCTGGACCTGGGCGGCATGGTGCTGCTCTCCCTCGCCTCGGCGCTGCTGATCTACCCGCTCATCCAGGGTCGCGAGCAGGGCTGGCCGGCCTGGATCTTCGGCCTCCTCGCCGGATCAGTCGTGTTCTTCGGCCTCTTCGTGGCGTACGAGCGGCGGCGGGCCGACTCCCCACTCATCGAGGCCGGACTCTTCGCCCGCCGGGCGTTCACCGGTGGACTCGCCGTGTTCCTGGGCTTCTTCGGCGCACTGACCGGCTTCATGCTGGCGTACGGCTTGTTCACCCAGCTCGGCCTGGGCTTCGGCCCGCTGAAGGCCGGCCTGTCCAGCGCGCCCATGGCACTCGGCATCGCGGGCGGCGCCATCGCCGGCCACGGGCTCGTCGAAAAACTGGGCCGCCGACTCATCCACATCGGACTCGGCATCATGCTGGCCGCGTTCGGCGCGTTCACCCTGACCGTCTGGGCCGGTGGCGACACCGTCTCGATCTGGGCACTGCTCCCGTCGACCTTCGTCGCCGGCCTCGGCATGGGACTCGGTCTCGGTCCCATCTTCGGCACCGTGCTCAACGGCGTCGACGACCACCAGGTCGGGTCGGCTTCGGGCGTACTGAACGCCGTCCAGCAGTTCGCGGGCGCGGTCGGCATCGCCGTCCTCGGCACCGTGTTCTTCAACCGGGTGCACGACGGATTCGCCGGCGCCATGACGACGACCACCACGATCTCCCTCGGGCTGCTCGTGGTCGCCTTCGGCCTGGTGTTCCTGCTCCCCCGGACCGCCCGGCCCGAAGAGGAGTGAGATTTTTGGAGACCGGCCGGACGTGTACCCCCAGCGACCGGCCGGTCTCGTTCTAGCCCCCGTTCGGCACGGTTATGTTGCGCTGCAACACATCGACGAGAGCAGCCGTCTTCGGCCACTTGTCCTCGAAGCACCCGAAATACGTCGACGTACGCCCACCGGCGACGACGGTCACGACCGGCGCGTCAGCGCACATCATGTCCTTCGTCGGCTGCACCATCTCCTCGGCGAACTCGTCACTCGTGACCAAGTCGTACGCCGCGGACAGCTGATCCGCCGGAAGCGTGCCGCTGAACCGCCGCCCAGCCGTGTTCGTGAAACTCCACGAGCCGTCCGGCTTCACCTCTAACCGGTCGTCGACATGCGGCGCCCCGCCCACCCGGGACACCTGGATGGTGGCGTCCCGGCTCACCGGCTCAGCACTCGAACACCCCGTGAGCAGCAGCATCGCCGCCAACGCCCCCGCTGCGGCGACCCCCAGGACTCGTCTCATGCGCACTCCGACGCTCCCACCCCCGCCCCGGTTCCCTCCCACCCCCCACCCTTTTCGCGTTGATCATGGAGTTAACCGTTGTCTCGACGGCGTGGCGAGGGGGTAAACCCCATGATCAACGCGGCGCCACGCGGCGGGGGCGGGGGGGTGGGGGGTGGGGTGGGGGCGCAGTGGAGGTTATTTGAGGGAGCCGGTGGTGAGGCCGGCGATCAGGTGGCGTTGGAGGACGACGGCCAGCAACACCGGCGGCAGCGCGGCGAGTACGCCCCCTGCGGCGATCAGCCCGAAGTCGACCGCGTTGCGGCCGGTGAACTCGGCGATCGCGACCGGAATGGTCTTGGCGTCCGATGTGGACGTGAAGATGAGGGCGTACAGGAATTCGTCCCAGCACAGCAGGAAGACGAACAGCGTCGTGGCCACGACACCGGGGCGCGCGAGCGGCAGGATCACGCGGACGAGCGCGCCGAGACGCGTACAGCCGTCGACCCGGGCCGCCTCTTCCAGTTCGACCGGCAGGGAACCGAAGAACGTGCTCATGGTCCACAACGCGAACGGGGTCGCGAGCGAGCAGTAGACGATGATCAGGCCCAGCTTCGTGTCGAGCAGCCCGAACCGGGCCATCAGCAGGTACAGCGGGATGATCAGCACGATCGGCGGCAACATGTAGGTCACGAGGAACGACAGCAAGGTGGTACGCCGCAACGGAAACGTCAGCCGCGCCAAGGCGTACCCGCCGAGGATGCCGACGGAGACGGAGATGACGACGGTGCCCGCGCCGACGATGAGGCTATTGACCATCGCGGACCGGAACTGAGCCGCGACACCCTCGTGGCCGGTGAAGATCTCCCGGTAGCGGGACAGCGTGACGTGCTCGGGCCACCAGTGCAGCGGGCGTTCCAGCAGATCGGTCTGGCCCGCGATCGAGGAGACGATCAGCCAGAGAAACGGTGCCAGGATCAGCGCGGACGCGGTCAGCGCGCCCAGGGTACGCCTCATGACGCCCTCATCTCCTGTTGCCGCAGCAGTCGCAGATAGCTCAGGGCGAGCATCAGGACGGCGATCACCGTGAGATAGGCGAGCGCGGCGCCAGAGCTGAACCGCTGCGCCGAGAAGGCCTGCAGGTAGGTCAGGAAGGTGATGGTCTGGGTGCCGCTGGCCGGGCCGCCGCCCGTCATGACGTAGACGATGTCGAAGACCTTGAACGCCTCGATCACCCGCAGCACGAGTACGGCGGCCAGCGTCGGGCGGAGCAACGGCAGGGTGATCCGCCAGAAGACCCGGAAGGAACCGGCGCCGTCGATGCGCGCCGCTTCACCGAGTTCGGCCGGGATCGCGGACAACCCGGCGAGCAGGAAGAAGGCCACCAGCGAGGTGTTCTTCCAGACGTCGGCGACCACGACCATGTTGAGCGCGAGGAACGGATCGGAGCCGAGCCACGACCGGTAGTCGCCCATGAGGTGCAGTTGGGTGAGCAGCGCGTTGAGCGCGCCGTACTCCGCGTTGAGGATCCAGCGCCACATCGCGCCGTTGACGATGGTCGGCAGGGCCCAGGGCAGGATCACGATCGCCCGGAACAGCCAGCGGAACCGCATCGGCGCGGCGAGGAGGTGGGCCAGGCCGAGGCCCAGCACCACCTCCAGGGTGGTCGACGCGACGGTGAAGTACAGCGTGTGCTGCGCCGCCGCCCAGAACCGCGGGTTGCCCAGGATGTCGGTGTAGTTCCGCAGCCCGACGAACGGGTACGCTCCCGGGAACGGGCTGTCGACGTCGAGGAACGAGATGACCAGCGCCCGGCCGGCGGGCCAGAGCACCACCCCGAAGACGACCAGCGCCGCCGGCAGCAGCAACACCGCCGCGAGGGGAGCCTGCCGCCTCACAGCAGCGACTTGGCTTGTGCCGCCGCGTCGGACAGGGCCTTCTCCGGCGCCTTCTTCCCGAGCAGAGCCTGCTGGAGTTCGGCTTGGAGGATCTGACTGATCTCGTTGTAGCGGGGCACCTCCGGTCGGGAGATGAGGCTGGCCAGTTCCTTCTTCGCGGCGGCCACCATCTTCGGGGACACCGAGACCACGGCCGGATCGTCGTAGGACTTGCCCCAACAGGGCAGGCTGCTCTTGGCGTACTTGTTCTGGACTTCCGCGCTGGTCAGATAGCTGATGTAGGTCCAGGCCGCCTTCTGGTTCTTGCTGCCACCGCTCACGCAGAGCGCCATCGAGCCGTTGACGCCCGGGCTGCCGCCGCCACCTGACGGGGTCGGCAGCACCTCGACCTTCCCGGCGACCTTCGACTGAGCCGGATCGTTCGCGGCGTTGAACATGTACGTCCAGTTCAACGCCATCGCGGCCGAGCCCTCGGAGAAGATCTTGCGGACGTCCTCCTCCAGAGACTCCATCGAGTTCGGGTTGGTGAGCCCGTCGTCGATGGTCTTCTTCATCCACTTGAGCGCTTCGAGGCCGCCGCCGCTGTCGAACGCGATCGACTTGAAGTCGTCGGCGAGGAACTTGCCGCCGAACGCCCCGAGGAGCTGGGTGTAGTCACAGATCAGCGCCTCGGCCTGCTTCCAGCTCCAGATGAGCGGATGCTTGACCAGGTTGGCCGCCTTGATCTTGGCCGCTGCCGCCAGTACGCCGTCCCAGGTGGACAGGGTGGCGACGTCGACGCCGGCCTTCCCGAGGATCTCGGTGTTGTAGAAGAGGTACTTGGAGTCCAGGATCCACGGCACGCCGTAGTACTTGCCCTGGTACTCCGCGGTCTTCAGGGCGCCGCCGAGCATGTCGGTCTTCCACGCCGCCGGGAACTGGCTCGTCACGTCGGTGACGATCTTCTTGCTGCCGAACTCGGCCGGCCAGATGACGTCGATGAGCACGACGTCGTAGGTCCCCGCCGGGGCGGCCGCCACGATCTTGTCGTGCAGGGCCTCGTACGCCACGAAGGTGGGCTCGACCGTGATCTTCGGATACTTCGCCTGGAAGTCGGCGGTCATCGCGCGGATGTCCGCCTCGGAGTACCCGGCTTGCTGCATGAACAGGGCGGTGATCTTGCCTTCGCCGGTGCCCTCGCCGCCGGTGTCGGCGGAGTTCGATCCGCCGACGTCACAGGCGGCCGTGAGGGGCAGGAGCGCGGCGGCGGCGAGGAGCGTACGCCGTGGGTAGTGCACTTCGGGCATGGTTCCCCCTCGTCTAGCGGTTAGTTAGACAAGTTGCTTAACAGATGAAGTACCAGTCGCGCGTACGCTCGTCAATACCTCAGGGAACTGAAGGGAACCGATGAAGCCGAGTTGTAACGGAATCTCCTCCGTGGACCGTTCCTATCCGGCAACATCGGACATATGGGATTCCTGATCCGGTTGCTCGTCACCGCCGGCGCCCTCTGGGTCGCCGCGGCGATCGTCGACGGCATCGACGTCACTGCCACCACCACCTGGGGCAAGATCGGCACCTACCTGCTGGTGGCGCTGATCTTCGGCCTGGTCAACGCGATCATCAAACCGATCGTGAAGCTGGTCGGCTGCGTGTTCTACATCCTGACGCTCGGCCTCATCTCGTTCGTCGTCAACGCCCTGCTCTTCCTGCTGGTCGGCTGGCTCGCCGGGGTCATGAACATCCCGTTCGAGGTCAACGGCTTCTGGGCCGGCTTCTGGGGCGCGATCATCGTCGGCGTCGTGAGCTGGGTCGTGAACCTCGCCTTCGGCTCGAACAAGAACGACTGACGACTCGCCCTTCTCTCGCGCTTTCTTTCGCGCTCTCTCTCGCGCTGGATCAGGGTTCCAGGTCGAATCACGCCCCAAGATTCGACACGGAACCCTGATCCAGCGCATAACGCGTGAACAGCGGAAGCGCGTGAACAGCGGGAGCGCGTGAACAGCGGGAGCGCGTGGGAGCGCGGGAGCGGGAGCGGGGCGGGAGCGCGGATCAGCGGGGCGGGGGTGGAGGGGAAGAGCGAGGGTTAGGCTGCGAGCATGGCGAAGAAGCCCCCGATCTCGGACCCGGACGAGCGGCATCCCCGGGTCGGCGCGCCGCTGTCGTCGGCCGCCGGGGTCGGCGGCGTCACGCATGGGCTGACCGCCGGGCTGGCGGAGATGGGCGTACGCCGGACGGCGTTGACGCTGCTCAAGGTGAACCAGACGGACGGCTTCGACTGCCCGGGGTGTGCCTGGCCCGAGCCGAGGAAGCGGGCGCACGCCGAGTTCTGCGAGAACGGGGCGAAGGCGGTCGCCGAGGAGGCCACGCTCCGCCGGGTCACGCCGGAGTTCTTCGCCGAGCACTCGATCGCCGACCTGGCCGGCCGGACCGACTATTGGCTCGGCCAGCAGGGCCGACTCACGACTCCCATGATCCGCCGCCCCGGCGGCACCCACTATGAGCCGATCTCGTGGGCGGACGCGTTCGCCCTGACCGCGAGCAAGCTCCGCGAGCGGGCGCCGAACGAGGCGCTGTTCTACACCTCGGGCCGGACGTCGAACGAGGCCGCTTTCCTCTACCAGCTCTTCGCGCGGGCGTACGGGACGAACAATCTGCCCGACTGCTCGAACATGTGCCACGAGTCGTCCGGCACCGCGCTCACCAACACCATCGGCATCGGCAAGGGCTCGGTCACCCTCGACGACATCCACGCGGCCAAGCTCCTGGTCATCGTGGGCCAGAACCCGGGCACCAACCATCCGCGCATGCTCACGGCGCTGGAGAAGGCCAAGAGGTCCGGAGCCAAGATCATCGCGGTCAACCCGCTGCCCGAGGCGGGCCTGCTCCGCTTCAAGAATCCCCAACGTGTACGCGGACTGCTCGGTTCGGGTACGCCGTTGGCCGACCGGTTCCTGCAGATCCGGCTCGGCGGCGATCTCGCGTTGTTCCAGGCGATCGGCTCGCTCCTGCTGAAGGAGGCGGCGATCGACCAGCCCTTCGTCGACGCGTACACGGCGGGGTTCGAGGCGTACGAGCAGGCTCGACGGCATGTCGACTGGCGGGCGACGGAACAGGCCACCGGCCTGACCCGGGCCGAGATCGAGGCGGCCGCCCGGGACTTCGCCGAGTCCGACGCGACGATCGTCTGCTGGGCGATGGGGCTGACGCAGGGGCGTGACGCGGTCGCCACGATCCGCGAGATCGTCAACGTGCAGTTGGTGCGGGGCATGATCGGGCGGCCGGGCGCCGGCCTCTGCCCGGTCCGCGGCCACTCGAACGTGCAAGGCGACCGGACGATGGGGATCTGGCACGAGCCCCCGTCCTGGGTGCCGGCGCTGGGCGACGCGCTGGGTCTGACCATGCCGGTCGAGCGCGGGTTCGACACCGTCGAGGCGATCCGGGCGATGCGCGACGGCGCGGCCAAGGTGTTCTTCGCGCTCGGCGGCAACTTCGCCGCGGCGAGCCCGGACACCGCCGTCACGGAGGCCGCGTTGGCCTCGTGCGAGCTGACCGTGCACGTGTCGACCAAGCTCAACCGGTCGCACACCGTACCCGGGACGATGTCGCTGATCCTGCCGTGCCTCGGGCGTACCGAGCGGGACGAGCAGGCCGGCGGCGATCAGTTCGTCACCGTCGAGGACTCCATGTCCTGCGTGCACTCGTCTCAGGGCCGGCTCGAACCGGCCGGGCCCGAGTTGCGGTCGGAGGTCGCGATCATCTGCGATCTGGCGGCCGAGGTCTTGGGAGATGCCCTGCCCTGGCCGGAGTGGAAGACCGACTACCGGCAGATCCGGACGCTCATCGAACGGCACGTCCCCGGCTTCGACGACTTCGAGACCCGGGTCGCCGAGCCGGGCGGGTTCACCCTGCCGCATCCGCCGCGCGACGAGCGCCGGTTCGCCACCGCGTCCGGCAAGGCGCAGTTCACCGTGTCCGAGCTGGCCTCGATCGACGTCCCTGAGGGGCGACTGCTGCTGCAGAGCGTACGCAGCCATGATCAGTACAACACCACGATCTACGGGCTCGACGACCGTTATCGCGGGATCAAGCAGGGTCGCCGGGTCGTCTTCGTGCACCCCGAAGACCTCGCCGCGCTGGGGATCGCCGATGCCTCCTATGTGGACATCATCTCCGAATGGCCGGACGGGGAGCGGCTGGCTCCGCAGTTCCGCGTGGTGGCGTACCCGACGGCTCGGGGCTGCGCCGCGACCTACTTCCCGGAGGCGAACGTCCTCGTGCCGCTCGACGCGACGGCCAAGGAGTCCAACACGCCGACCTCCAAGCAGATCGTCGTCCGCCTCCGACCCTGTGATCAGCCGTGAAACGCCGTCCGATCACGCACATCACGGTCGGCGGTACGCGCCGGGGAGACTCTTGGGCCGAGCCGCCAGAAGTTCAGTCGGTGACCCGGCTCGACAGCTTGGCCGGGGAGGAGCCGCTGGAGATCCGGGTCGGCCCGGCCGGGCAGCCGCGCAAACCGCTCGCCGTGACGATGCGTACGCCGGGTGACGAGCTGGATCTCGCGCTCGGTTTCCTGTTCACCGAGGGCGTCATCCGCACCGCCGAAGACGTCGTGACCGCCCAGCTCTGCGCGGGCGCCGAGACGCCGAACACCTACAACGTCGTCGACGTCGTCCTCGCCCCGGACGTCCCGCTCCCGGACGTCGGCGCCGAACGGAACTTCTACACCACCTCTTCCTGCGGCGTATGCGGAAAGGCGAGCATCGACGCCATTCGCACCCGGTCGGCGTACGACCTGACCGGGGACGCCGTCACGGTCAGTCCAGCCACGCTGGCCGCTTTGCCGGAACGGCTCGCGCTAGCTCAACGCGGCTTCACGCGTACCGGTGGATCTCATGCCGCGGCCTTGTTCACTGCGGACGGCGAGTTGATCGCGGCGCGCGAGGACGTGGGCCGGCACAACGCGGTCGACAAGCTGATCGGGCGCGAGCTGCGCGAGGGCCGGGTGCCGGTGGCCGGGCGGGTGCTGCTGTTGTCCGGGCGGGCCGGCTTCGAGCTGGTGCAGAAGGCCTGGATGGCGGGGGTGAGCGTGGTGGCGGCGGTGGGCGCGCCGAGCACGCTCGCCGCGGATCTGGCGGCGGAGGCCGGGATGACGCTCGTCGGGTTCCTCCGGCCGCCGTCGATGAACGTCTATACCGGCGGACATCGGATCACGGCGGGCTGACGTGCGCCGCGTTCTTGCCCTTCCCCTTCTCATCCTGCTGCTGGCCGGATGCTCGGCGGTGACGCCGGTCGAGGCGCCGGTGGCACCGTCGCCGGTGGTGCCGACGACCATCGCACCGTCGCCGGCCGCCGCCGGGCACGCGCCCGCGAAGTCGTTCGGCGTCGCGACCCGCACCCTCCGGTTCCAACGCGGCGACCGGAAACTGCCGACGACGGTGTACTACCCGAAGTCGTCCGGGCACTTCCCGGTGGTGGTGTTCGGGCACGGCCTGACCGGCAGCCCCACCGGGTACGCCGAACTGCTGCGACGCTGGGCGGCAGCCGGATTCGTGATCGCCGCACCGGCGTTCCCGCATACGTCGGCGGGGGCGGCCAAGGTCGACGTGATGGATGTGCTGAACCAGCCCGCCGACGTCTCAGCCGTCCTGGACGGGCTGACCGCACTGCCCGGCTCGGATCCGCTGCGGAAGATCCTCGACCTGAAGGCGGTGGCGGCGGCCGGGCACTCGGCGGGCGGGATCACCACGGTCGGCGTGTTCAGCGCCCAGCCCCGTGACCCCCGGTTCACCGCCGGGATCGTGCTCGCCGGGAACTCCCTCGGCGTCGGCCAGACCTTCACCGGTACGCCCGCCCCGATGCTGTTCGTGCACGCCGACAAGGATCCGGTCGTTCCGGCGTACACGGATCGGGCGGTGTTCGACGCGCTCTCGTGGCCCCGGGCGTTCCTCCGGCTCACCGGGGAAGGGCACAGTTCGCCGTACGTGTCGCGACGAGATCCACAGTTCAGCGTGGTCAGCTCGACCACTGTGGACTTCCTGCGGTGGGCGCTTTATCGGGACTCCTCCGCTCGCGCTCGGCTGCTTCGCGTACGCGGTCTCGACGCTCACCTCTGACTTTTTGGGTGCGCCTTTTTGGCGCTGGATCAGGGTTCCGGGTCGAATCTTGGGTCAAGATTCGACCGAGAACCCTGATTCAGCGCGCCCGCGGAGAGATTGTTACTCGTCGGTATTGTGATCCGAGCCACTCCTAAGTTACCGTCCGGTAATGCGGACGCAATCCCCCCTTCGCGCAGCCGTTGTAGCCCTCACGCTCCTCGTCACCACCGGAGTCACCGCCGTCGCCGCCCCCGCGTACGCCGGCACCACCTCGATGGCCTTTGTGGACATCAGCGCCTCGGACGGCGTCGTCCTGAAGGCGAACGTCATCGAGTCCACGACTGCCGGCAAGCACCCCGCCGTCGTCTTCCCGTCCAGCTGGGGCCTGAACGACCTGGAGTACCTCGCCCAGGCCAAGGCCATGGCGTCGGCCGGGTACACCGTCCTGTCCTATACGCCCCGAGGCTGGTGGAGCTCGGGCGGTCAGATCGACACCGCCGGCCCGAAGGACATCCGGGACGTGTCCACGGTCATCGACTGGTTGCTGGCGCACACCAGCGCCGACCCCGCGCACATCGGCATGGGCGGGGTCTCCTACGGCGCAGGCATCAGCTTGATCGCGGCGGGCAACGACGCCCGAATCCGCGCGGTGGCCGCCCTGTCCGGCTGGTCCGACCTGGCCGCCAGCCTCTACGGCGACCAGACCCGGCGGCAGCAGGCCCCGGCGCTGCTCCAGGGCACGGCCCTGCTGCTCGGCCGGACCAGCCCCGAATTCGACACGGTCATCGGCGACTTCTGGAACTATCGGAACGTGCCCGGCGTCCTGGCGTTCGCCGGGGTCCGGTCGGCGAAGACCTACCTCGCCGGGATCAACGCGAACCAGCCCGCGATCCTGATGGCGAACGCGTTCGGCGACAGCGTCTTCCCGCCGAACCAGCTCGTCGACTTCTACGGTTCGCTCAGTACGCCCAAGCGCCTGGAGTTCTCCCCCGGCGACCACGCCATCCCGGAGCTGACCGGGATCGCCGGTCTGGACAACGCGGTCTGGACCTCGGCCCGGCGCTGGTTCGACCACTACCTCGCGGGCGCCGCGAACGGCGTCGACACCGAGGCGCCGATCGTCCTGCGGCCCAACGGCGGCGGTGCGGCCGAGTCGTACGCGAGTTGGTCGGCGGTGTCGACGAGCACGACCCGCTATGGGCTCGGCGAGGTGCACTGGTGGGACGGCACCGGCGACCTCGGCGGCACACCGTCGACCGGCTGGTCGCGATTCACCTGGACCGACCTCGGCACGACCGCCGACGGCGGCGTGGTGCTGATCAGCAACGGGCTCACCGCGCTGACCGGGCAACCGCCGACCGCCTGGCTCCCCGGCGTCGACCGTACGCACGCCGGAGTCTGGATCTCGTCCAGCCTCGGCTCCACTCTGAAGATCCGGGGCATCCCCACGGTCCACCTCCGGGTCACTCCGTCGGCGACGAACGGGACCTTGATCGCGTACGTGTATGACGTCGACGGTCTCGGGACCGGATCGCTGCTCACCCACGCCCCGATCAGCTGGCGAGGTGCGAGCGCGGGCTCGCCGCTGACGCTGGACCTCCGGCTGCCGGCCACCGCCTGGAACGTTCCGGCGGGGCACAAGCTCGCCCTGGTCGTCGACGGTCACGACCCGCTCTACCTGGATGACAACGGGGCCCTCGCCAACGTCACCTTCAGCGGCTCCGCCTGGCTCGACCTCCCCCGCCGCTAACTGCCCTCCCCCCGGCCCTTCCCCCCTCGCCCTCCCCCCGGATTGCCCCGTTGATCATGGAGTTTCCAGTGCCGACACACCGTCGAGACCACGGTTAACTCCATGATCAAC
>NZ_JBFBAZ010000066.1:0-41166 GCF_040682475.1 Hamadaea sp. NPDC051192 | reverse complement strand
TGGGGTTGGTCCCGCCGAGGCCGCCGTCGCCGTATGCGTTGCTGCCGGATCGCCACGAGCGGATGCTCAAAGGCGCCTTGAGGCATTCGAAGGGCGAGGGCGGGCCGGGCGGCCGCGTACAGGTCGAGGTCGACGGAGAAGAGCGTCCCGCGCCGTTCCAGGCGTACTTCGGCGACGTCGACGTGGTGCAGTTCGAAGCCGCGTCCGACGTCCAGCAGGTCGCTGACCGGGTTCACGGAGGCGAATTCCAGCGCCGCCTCTCGCGCTGCCGTGTCGCAGAGGCGGTGGGACCAGCCCGAGAGCCAGACCCGTTCGCCGTGCGCCTCGACGCAGAGCACCACGGCGACGTCGTCAGCGCCGAGGGCGCCATCACAAGAGGTCGACAGGGCGCGGGAGAGTCCGCCGCCCGCGCGGCACAGCAGGATCGGGTTGCCGTCGGAGTCCAGCGCGTGGCGTACGCGGAAGGGGGCAGCGGTCCAGGCCACCTGCGCGGTGCCGGGGTGGCGTCCGTCGGCGACTGTCCGGGCCACCACTTCCGAAGCGAGCATCACGAGCCTCCTGGGATCAGGTTAGGGTATCCTTGGTTAGGTTAGCCTAAGCAAGGAGGAAGTGTGAACCAGTCCCGCCCGAAGGCGCGCCGCTCGCGTGCGCTGGGCATCGCGCTCACGCCGAAGGACGTGAAGTACTTCGAGCGCCGGCCGTTCCCGCCCGGCGTACACGGTCGTGCCCGGAAGAAGCCCAGCGACTACCAGGTACGGCTGCTGGAGAAGCAGCGGCTCAAGGCGCAGTACAACGTGAGCGAGAAGCAGATGCGCAAGGCGTTCGACCTGGCTCACCGCAAGGCCGGTAAGACCGGCGAGCTGATGGTGACGCTGCTGGAGGTCCGCCTCGACGCGCTCGTGCTCCGGGCCGGTTTCGCCCGCACCATCTACCAGGCGCGGCAGATGGTGGCGCACGGCCACATCGCCGTGGACGGCCACAAGGTCGACATTCCCAGCTACCGGCTCCAGCCGTACCAGACCATCACGGTCCGCTCGAAGAGCCGCGAGAAGACCCCCTTCCTCGTCGCCGCGGCCGGCGCGCACGTCGGCGCGCGGACCGCCCCGTACTTGTCGGTCGACGTCGCCGGCCTCAAGGCGACCCTGCTGCGCGCGCCCGAGCGCGCCGAGGTCCCGGTCATCTGTGACGAACAGCTGGTGGTCGAGTTCTACTCACGCTGACGATCACGGCACACCCCGCGGCCGCCGCGCCCGCCAGCGCGACGGCCGCGGTCGCGCCGGTGGCCAGCGCGACCGCCCCGAACACCGCCGGTCCCAGGCCCTGCGCGGTCATCAGGCCCGAGGACAGCATCCCGAACGCCTGACCCCGCATCGCTTCCGGCAACGCGTCGACGAAGCTCCGCTGAAGCCCCAACGTGTACGCGAAGCCGGCGCCGGACAGGAAGAGCAAAGCGGCGGCGACCGCCACGGACACCTCGAAGCCGAGCAGAGCCAGGGGCAGTCCCAGCAGCAGAACGAGCGGCGCGGCCAGCCGTTCGCGCGTACGCGGGGCGACGAACCGCCCGACGACGAGGTCGCCGGCGAACATCCCGACGGGCAGGCAGGCCAGCAGATACCCGGCCGTCCCGGCCGGGAAGTCCCGCTCAGCCGCGTACGCGACGAGCAGTCCCTCGGCGCCGACCGAGAACGCGGGCGGGAGCCATTGCGCGAACATCAACCGGCGTACCGCGCGATCCCCGAGCAGGGTGCGGTTGGCCTGCCAGCTGTGCTTCATCACGCTGCCCGCGGCGGCGGGGACGGCGGCCAGGTTCGGCATCCGCAGCCGGATCACGATCGCGGCGATCGCGTGGAGCACCACGCTGACCAGCAGCGCGTGCTGCGGGCTGCCGAGCGCGGCGATCGCCGCCCCACCGCCGGCCAGGCCGACGAGCTGCGCCGCCGAGCCCGACATCGACGACAGCGCCCGCCCCAGCACGTACGCGTCCCCGGTCAGCGTCTCGGCGATGACCCGCGCCGAAGCGCCGCCGAAGACAGGCACGAAGGTGGCGATCACCGCCACCAGCACGAGGCAGGCCCAGGCCGGGAGCGGGACCGTCGCCAGGAGCACCGCCGACACGCATTCCACGGCGTACCCGAGGAAGATCACGAAGCGGGGGCGGACACGGTCCGCAAGCGAACCGAAGAGTGTGGAGCCGAAGAGCTGGGGCAGGAAGCCCGCGCCGAACGCGAGCGCGCCCAGGAGCGGCGACGACGTGGTCGTGTAAATGAGCACGGACAGGGCGAGGATGCGCAGCGAGTCGGCCGTGATCGCCAGCGAGCGGGTCACGAACAGCAGCCGGTAGATCGGATCGGCGAGGACCTCGCGGTAGGTGGCGCGCTGGGCCTCGGGTTCGAGCAGTGTGGTCACGCGGACAGCCTGCGCAGAACGGCGGCCGGGTTCGAATGATTCGCCCAGGGGCGTAAGGTCGACGGGTGCTGCGTTTCGAGGTCGGGCCAGATGACCTGCTGCACAGCCGGTTCGCCCTGTCCCCCGCGATGGACCTGGCCAGCGTGCTGCGCCGGCTGGCCGGGTTCGACCGCCACCCCGGTACGCGTCCCTCGCTGGACCGGCTGCGCCCGGCCTTCGAGCGCCTGCGGCGGGAGACCGAGCTCGACGCCGTCCTGGCGCTCCAGTACGCACGCGGCGGCCCGAACTTCATCGCGCTGCCGCCGCAGGGACTGGCCCAGACCTGGGCCGACGACCTCGCCGCCACCCGGGCGACCTCGTTGCGGCAGGCCCGCGCGGAGATCGCCGACTGTCTGCGGCGGCGGCCGACGGAGGATTCCCGGGTGCTGGCGATCCTGCGCAGCCGGAACGTCGTCGAGCGAATCGCCGAGGCCCAGGACGCGGCCTGGCACGAGCTGATCGCGCCGGACTGGCCGCAGCTGCGGGCGATCTGCGAACGCGACGTGGTCCACCGGGCGGGACTGCTCGCCCGATCCGGTTGGGCGGCCGCCCTCGACGGACTGCATCCCGAGGTGGCCTGGCGCGACGGCGGGATCGACGTCCGGCCGCTCGATTCGGGCCGGATCAGCCTCGACGGCGACGGCCTGTTGCTGATCCCGTCCGCGCACATCTGGCCCGGGCTGGCGGCGTACTCGGACTCGCCGTGGCCCAAGGCGCTCATCTATCCGGCTCGGGGGGTCGCCGCGCTGTGGGAGCGGCAGCCGCCCACCGCCCCGGACGCGTTGGCCGACCTCTTAGGACGGTCGCGGGCCCGGTTGCTGCTGGCCCTCGACGACCCGGCCAGCACCACCCAGCTCGCCCGCTCCCTCGGCCTGGCCACCGGGGCGGTCGGCGATCACCTCGCCGTCCTGCTGCGAGCGGGGCTCGTGCGGCGGGCCCGGGACGGCCGGTCCGTCCTCTATGGGCGTACGCCCCTCGGCGACGCCCTCGCCCGCTCCCTCTAGCGACGCCCGCGCGCTCGCGCTCCATGTAGGTGCAGATCACGGTTACGCGTGCTTCCCCGCGCCCGGGTTACCGGCGTAACCATGATCTGCATGCGGTGGGAGCTGCGTTTCTTCGCAGGTTAAAACTGCGTGACTGAATTGTTATCGCCAGCAACAAACCTCGCTCTTGCGCGGACGCCTCGCGACAACATACGTTGCCGGGCACAACAAACCATCGTGTGACCGGTCACACGTTTGGCCCGACCGGGCTCCGGATCTCGGTCGGGTCAGTCCCTAACCCGCGCCCCGCCCACCCCCCTGAGAGGAAACCGAGCGAAGATGCGCAGGAGCCTCCTTGCCCTGACCGCCGTCGGCGTCATGACGGTCGGCAGCCTCGCCGCCTGTGGCGGCAACGACGACAACACCGGTTCGGGCAGCACGAAAGAGCCGAAGATCGGCGTCATCCTTCCGGACAGCAAGTCCTCGGCCCGCTGGGAGACGGCGGACCGCAAGTACCTCGAAGCCGCCTTCAAGGCCGCCGGCGTGAAGTACGACATCCAGAACGCCCAGAACGACAAGGCGGCGTTCCAGACGATCGCCGACCAGATGATCACCAACGGCGCGACCGTCCTGATGATCGTCAACCTGGACTCCGGCACCGGCAAGGCCGTCATCGACAAGGCGCGCCAGCAGGGCGTGGCGACCATCGACTACGACCGCCTGACGCTCGGCGGCGGCGCGCAGTACTACGTCAGCTTCGACAACGAGGCCGTCGGCAAGCTGCAGGGCCAGGGCCTGGTCGACTGCCTGACCAAGAAGAACGTCACCAAGCCGGTCATCGCCGAGCTGAACGGCTCGCCGACGGACAACAACGCGACGCTCTTCAAGAACGGCTACGACTCGATCCTCAAGCCGAAGTACGACAGCGGCGAGTACGTCAAGGGCCCGGACGAGTCCGTTCCGGAGTGGGACAACGCCACCGGCGGCACGATGTTCGAGCAGATGCTGACCCGGCAGAAGGGCAAGATCGACGGTGTCCTCGCGGCCAACGACGGTCTCGGCAACGCGGCGATCACCATCCTGAAGAAGAACAAGCTGAACGGCAAGGTCCCGGTCACCGGCCAGGACGCGACCGTGCAGGGCCTGCAGAACATCCTCGCCGGCGACCAGTGCATGACGGTCTACAAGGCGGTCAAGAAGGAGGCCGACAACGCGGCCGCCCTCGCGATCTCGCTGGCCAAGGGCGAGAAGAAGGAGACCGGCAAGACGGTCAAGGACCCGACGACCAACGCCGAGGTGCCCGCGGTCCTGCTCGACCCGCAGGCGATCACCTTCGCCAACGTCAAGGACGTCGTCACCGACGGCTACGTGACCAAGGCCGAGCTGTGCACGGCCGAGTTCGCGGCCAAGTGCGCCGAGGCTGGAATCAGCTGATCGGAGTCTTCCGCTCGTCCGGCTCGCCGGCGTCTGCTGACGTCGGCGAGCCTTCCTCCGCCCGTCCCCCCGTCGCGGCGCCCCACCCCGAGGAGAACCACCCGTGAGCGAGACCACCGCCCCTCCACTGTTGGAGCTACGGGGCGTGAACAAGAGCTTCGGCCCCGTGCACGTGCTGCGGGACGTCGACTTCACCGTGCGGGCCGGCGAGGTCACCGCACTCGTCGGCGACAACGGCGCCGGCAAGTCCACACTGGTCAAGTGCATCAGCGGCATCTACACCACGGACACCGGCGAGGTGCTGGTCGGCGGTGAGCGCGTGCACATCCACGGCCCGCGGGACGCCGCCCACCACGGCATCGAGATCGTCTACCAGGATCTCGCGCTCTGCGACAACCTCGACATCGTCCAGAACATGTTCCTCGGCCGGGAGAGGCGCAGCGGGCTCATCCTCGACGAGCCCACCATGGAGCAGCTCGCCACGCAGACGCTGGCCGGGCTGTCGGTGCGTACCGTGCGATCGGTCCGCCAGCTGGTCTCCAGCCTCTCCGGCGGGCAGCGCCAGACCGTCGCCATCGCCAAGGCCGTGCTGTGGAACAGCCGCCTGGTCATCCTCGACGAGCCCACCGCCGCGCTCGGCGTCGCACAGACCGCCCAGGTCCTCGAACTGGTACGCCGCCTGGCCGACAACGGCCTCGCCGTCGTGCTCATCTCGCACAACATGAACGACGTCTTCGCCGTCTCCGACCGGATCGCCGCCCTCTACTTGGGACGAATGGCGGCCCAGGTCAAGACGACCGACGTCACCCACGCCCAAGTCGTAGAGCTGATCACCGCCGGACGCAGCGGCAGCCTCGGACTGCAGCCGGAGGAGGCACTGTGAGCACCGCGACGACCACCCCGACGGTGGCCACGCCCGAGCGCGCCGAAAGCCCGCTCATCGCGTACGCGAAGAACTATGGCCGGAAGTTGCGCGGCGGCGACCTGGGCGCGTTGCCCGCCGTGGCCGGGCTGGTCTTCCTGTGTGCCCTGTTCACCATCCTGAACCCGGCGTTCCTCGCGCCGCTCAACATCGCGAACCTGTTCACCCAGGCCGCGCCGATCACGGTCATCGCGATGGGCCTGGTCTTCGTCCTGCTCCTGGGCGAGATCGACCTGTCGGCCGGCTTCACCTCGGGTGTGTGCGCGGCGGTGCTCGCGATCCTGCTGACCAACGAGGGCTGGCCCTGGTACGCGGCCTGCGGCATCGCGATCGTCACCGGCGCCGCGATCGGGGTGCTGCTCGGCTTCCTGGTCGCCAAGGTCGGCATCCCGTCGTTCGTGGTGACCCTCGCGGCCTTCCTCGCCTTCCAGGGCGTGGTGCTCCGGCTGCTCAAAGAGGGCACCAACATCTCCATCCGGGACAACCAGACGGTCATCATCGCGCTGGAGAACGAGTACCTGTCGCCGATGCTCGGCTGGGCGTTCGTGGCCATCGCCGTGCTCGGCCTGGCCGCCGTCCAGATCGTCACGAAGCTCAAGCGCATGAACCGCGGCCTCGCCTCGGACCCGTGGGAGATCGTCGCGCTGCGCATCGGCAGCCTCGCCGTCCTGCTCGGCGTCGCGGTCGCGGTGCTCAACGAGGAGCGGTCTCGCAACCCCGCGATCTTCGGCTCGCTCAAGGGTCTGCCGATCATCGTGCCGATCATCACCGTCCTGCTCGTCTTCTGGACGATCGTGTTGCGCCGCACCCGGTTCGGCCGGCACGTCTACGCGGTCGGCGGCAACATGGAAGCGGCCCGCCGGGCGGGCATCCGGGTGGACACCATCCGCATCGCGGCGTTCGTCATCTGCTCGTCGATGGCGGCGATCGGCGGCATCGTCGCGGTCAGCCAGGCACGGTCGGTCGACCCGAACACGGGTGGCTCCAACGTCCTGCTGTACGCCGTCGGCGCGGCGGTCATCGGCGGTACCAGCCTCTTCGGCGGCCGGGGCCGCATCCTGGACGCCATTCTCGGCGGCCTCGTCGTGGCGGTCATCGTCAACGGTCTGGGGCTGCTGGGCCTGAGTTCCTGGGTGAAGTACGTTTTCACCGGCTCGGTGCTGTTGGCCGCCGCGGGCGTGGACGCGTTGTTCCGCCGTCGTTCGGCGACCTCCTGACGAGCGTCGACAAGACTGTCCGGAAGGGACGCTGAATGCGGGCGGGACCGAGCCAGGAGGAGATCCGGCGCCAGAACCTCGGGGCGCTGCTGCGATTCGTGCACGTGCGCGGCCAGATCTCCCGCGCCGAACTCACCTCCGAACTCGGTCTCAACCGCTCCACCATCGGCGCGCTGACCGCGGAGCTCGCGGCCGTCGGCCTCGTCAGCGAAGAGGCGCCTCGGGAGACCGGACGCGCGGGTCGTCCGTCCCTTGTGGTCCGCGCGTCCTCCGAGCTGATCTACGCGTACGCCGCGAGCGTGGGCGTCGACCGGATCAGCGCGGCCCGGATCGGGCTCGGCGGCGTGATCATGGATCGCCGGGAGGCCGAACGCCCCGCCGAGGACGTCGTCACCCCGCTGCGGGAGTTCATCGAGTCGATGGAGGCCAGCGTCGGGCCGGGCGCCCGCTGCATCGGCGCCGGGGTCGCCGTCTGCGGCCTCATCCGCCGCGAGGACGGCGTCGTCCGGCTCGGCCCGCATCTGGGCTGGCTCGACCAGCCGGTCGGGGCGGCGTTGGGCGAGAAGCTGCCCGACCTGCTCCCGAGCGTGGTCGTCGGCAACGTGGCCGACCTGTCGGCGCTGGCCGAGCACACCCGGGGGTCCGCGCAGGGCTGCTCGAACATCATCTACGTCTACAGCGACGTCGGCATCGGTGCGGGGATCATCGCCGGGGGCCGCCGCGTCACCGGCCACGGCGGCTACGGCGGCGAGGTCGGCCACATGGTGGTCAACCCGAACGGCCGCCCGTGCGGCTGCGGATCCCGGGGCTGCTGGGAGACCGAGATCGGCGAGGAGTCGCTGCTACGGCACGCGGGCCGGTCGGGTCAGCGCGGGCGGGACGCCGTACTGGCCGTGGTGGACGCCGCCGCCCGGGGTGACGCCGAAGCCCAGGCGGCCGTCCGTCACGTCGGCGACTGGCTCGGATTCGGCGTGGCCAACCTCGTCAACATCTTCAACCCGGAGCTGGTCGTCTTCGGCGGCACACTCCGCGATGTCTACCTCGCTTCCGCCGCCCAGGTACGCAGCCGCCTCAACCACAACGCGCTCGCCGCCTGCCGGGAGCACGTCCGGCTGCGTACGCCCCAACTCGGCGACGACGCGGCCCTGCTCGGCGCGGCCGAACTGGCCTTCGAACAACTCCTGGCCGACCCCCTCGCCTAACCCCCGCGCGGACGCCGCGCCGTCGCGCGGCGCCGCGGCAGATCCATGCGCGGGGGTGGCGGCGTCGCGGGAGGGACGGGCCGTACCCCCGCGGGTATCCGACCAGATGATCTATTGGTTATCGGGTTTGTTCGAGCCAGCTCGCGTAGAGGCGGGCGTAGACCGAGCCCTCCTGCGCCACCAGGTCCTCATGCGGTCCACGTTGGACGATGACGCCCTTGTCGACCACGATCACCTCGTCGGCGGCCTGCGCGGTGGACAGCCGGTGCGCGATGGCGACGGTCGTCCGGCCGCGGGTGACCGCGTCGAGCGTGCGCTGGAGGCGGACCTCGGTGGCCGGGTCGACCGCGCTGGTCGCCTCGTCGAGGACGAGCAGGTCGGGGTCGGCCACGTAGGCCCGCGCGAGCGCGACGAGCTGCCGTTCGCCGACGCTGAGCGACTCACCCCGTTCGCCGACCGAGGTCGCGAGCCCGTCCGGCAGTCCGGCGAGCCAGTCGCCGAGCCCGAGTTCCTCGAAGGCGGCGGTCAGATCGTCGTCGGTCAGCGCGGGCCGGGCGAAGCGCACGTTCGCGCCGATGGTGTCGTCGAAGAGGAAGCCGTCCTGCGGCACCATCACGACATGCGACCGCAGCGACTCGAACCGCACGGTCGCCAGGTCCACACCGGACAGCAGGACCCGGCCCTCGGTCGGGTCCATCAGCCGGGTGAGCAGCTTGGCGAAGGTGGTCTTGCCGCTGCCCGTCTCGCCGACGACCGCGACCTTGGTCTTGGCCGGGATCTCCAGGTGCACGTCGTGCAGGACGCGCGGCCCCTCCGGATAGTTGAAGCTCACCTGCTCGAAGGTGAGGTCGAGCGCGCCGGACGGCAGGTCGACGCCGTCGTGCGCCGGGTCGGCGACGTCCGGCTTCTCGTCGAGGACGTCCAGCACCCGCCGCCAGCCCGAGATCGCGTTCTGCGCCTCGTTGAGCACCTCGGTCGCGATCTGCACCGGCTGGATGAACAGGGTGACCAGGAACAGGAAGGCGACCAGCTCGCCCAGCTCCAGCTGCTTGCCGACGCCCAGCAGCACACCGACGATCACGACCGCCGACATCGCCAGGCCGGCGGCCAGCTCTCCGGTGGAGAAGCTGGTGACGCTCATCCGCAGCGCGCGCTTCTGGGCCTTCTCGTAGCTGCCGATCGTCTCGTCGAGTTTCTCCTGCGTACGCGCGCCGACGCCGTAGGCCCGGATGACCGCCGAGCCGACGACCGCCTCGGAGACCGCGCCGTAGAGAGAGCCGACCCGCTTGCGGACCTCGACGTAGAACGTCGACAGGACCGGCTGGAACTTCTTGATCAGGTACGCCGAGGGCACGAACGCGGCGAGCACCACCAGCGTCAGCTCCCACGAGTAGAACGCCATGACGGCCGTGGTGACCAGGATCTGGCCGCTGTTGACGAGCAGGATCACGCCGCCCCACTGGAGGAACTGGGTGATCGAGTCCACGTCGGAGGTGACCCGGGCGACCAGGACGCCCCGGCGCTGCGTCTGCTGGTGCAGCATCGACAGGTCGTGGATGTGCCGGAAGGTGCGTACGCGCAACGACGCCAGCGCGGTCTCCGAGACGGTGAACAGCCGCTTCATCATCAGGTAGCCACAGGCGGTCGTGCAGACCAGGATGGCCACCGTGAGCAGCGCCCCGATCGTGATGCGCCCCAGATCAGGCCCGCCCGGAGCCTGCAGTCCCTCGTCGATGCCCTGCTGAATCGCGATCGGCACGGCGACCCGGCCGACCATCGACAGGATGGCGAGCCCGAGCGTGCCGAGCAGGCCGGTCCGCAGTTCCGGCGAGAGCGACAGCCCCCGTTTGAGGGTCTGCCACGTCGTCGCGGTCGAATCGGTAACGGCCGCCGTGCTCATCGGACGATCTCCATCGCTGTGTCGGGCTCCTCGAGGTCGTCTTCGGGCTCCTCCGCGTCATAGGACCGGTCCCGTTCGGCTTCCGCCTTCTCGTACGCGGTCACGAGGCCCGCGTACCCGGGGACGCTCTCCAAGAGTTGCGTGTGGGTGCCGTGCGCGACAACCCGGCCTTGCTCCAGATAGATGACTTCATCCGCTAGGGCGATGGTCGCCCGCCGGTACGCGACGACGAGGATCGTCGCGCCGCCCGAGGTCGAGCGGAGCGACCGGAGGATGGCCGCCTCGACGCGGGGGTCGACGGCGCTGGTCGCGTCGTCGAGGATCAGTACGCGTGGCTGCCCGGCCAGGGCGCGAGCCAGCACCAGGCGCTGCCGCTGTCCACCGGAGAGGGTCGTGCCGCGTTCGCCGAGTTCGGTGTCGAGCCCGTCCGGCAGCCGTTCGACGAACGGCTTGACCTGAGCGGTGGCCAGCGCGGCCCAGGTCTCGTCGTCGCTGATCGGCGTGCCGTCGGGGCGCAGCCGGTCGAGGGTGACGTTGGCCCGGACGGTGTCGTCGAAGGCGAATGAGAGCTGCGGGACGAGTGCCACCGCCGCGGCCAGGTCGGCCGCGGCCAGCTCAGTCGCCGGTACGCCGCCCAGCTTGATCTCGCCGGAGTCGGGGTCGAGTAGCCGTGAGGCCAGCGTGGCGACGGTCGACTTGCCGGAGCCGGTCGGCCCGACCAGGGCCACCGTCTTGCCCGGTTTCACCTTGAACGTCACGTCGTGCAGGACGCGCTCGCCGTCGACATAGGAGAAGTCGACGCGGTCGAAGGCGATCTCGGCCGGACCGTCGCCCGGGACACCGCTTTCCCCGTACGCCATCTCGCCGGTCGCGGTCAGCACGCGCTGCACCCGGTCCCAGCCCGCGACCGAGCGCGGAAGTTCGCCGAGCACCCAGCCGATCGAGCGGACGGGGAAGGCCATGACCGTGAACAGCAGGGTGACCGAGATGAGGTCCTGCAGCGAGATCGCCCCCGACTGCACCCGCCAGGCGCCGGCCACGAGCACGGCGAGGGTGCCGACGCTGGGCAGGCTCTCCAGCGACGGGTCGAAGACGCCGCGCAGCCGGCCGACTCGGATGAGCGCGTCCCGCAGCTCGCCGGCCTTGGCCGCGAACCGCTCGGTCTCGGCCTGCTCCCGGCCCATCGTCTTGACGACGAGCGCGCCGTCGAAGCTCTCGTGGGCGATCCCGCTGACCGAGGCCCGCAGCGACTGCGCCTTGGCCTGGCGGGGGGCCATCCGGCGGGAGTAGACGACGTTGAGGCTGAACAGCGCGGGGAAGACGGCCAGCCCGACCAGGGCGAGGACCCAGTCGGTGAAGAAGAGGACGACGACCGCCGCGACCATCATCACGATGCTGCCGAGGGCGAACGGCAGCGGCGCGATCGGCCACCAGGTCGCCTCGACGTCGGAGTTGGCGTTGGAGAGCAGCGATCCGGTCGAGTGCCGGGCGTGCCAGGCGGGCGGCAGCTCCAGGTAGCGCCGGGTCACCTTGCGCCGGTACAGCGCCTGCAGCCGGAACTGCATGAACCCGGAGCCGAGCCGCCGGCCGAAGATGCCGATCACCTTCCCGGCGCTGACCGCGAGGACGAGACCCGCCGCGAGCAGGAGCGTGCCCCACTCGTAACGCTCGGTGGCGAAGGCCGGCTCGACCACGTGACCGACCACGTAGCCCAGGGCGTACGCCGTGCCGATGGTCAGCAGCCCGAACACCACGCTCCCGATCGTCGCGATCGTGAAGATCTTCGGTTCATGCTGGACGCCGGCCCAGAGAACTCGCAGGCCGCGACCGATGACGTCGCGTCCTGTGATCTCTTTTCGGCCATCCTCCGTTGTGCCTCTGCCTGCCGCGCTCTCGGCCACCACGCCCCGCTTGTCCCTCGTAAGTTCCTAACCCGGTGTTCATCCTTACTGAGAGTGCGCGCCGAAGCTATCCGGAATCCGCTGTGGGTGCCGTCACAATCCGGCCAGCGAAGGCTCCTCCGAACACACAACGCAGCCGAAACGATACGGGCGGGTATGGCTTCACCGGAGGCGTGCGGCTACCCTTCGGTAACGCTAGAGAAACGTGGCGCACGTCACCCCGTGATGGCACAGCAACGATAGAGCAACGACACATTCACAGCAGCGATAGCGCTTCGGAGGGCAGCTCGGCCATGACCACGACCCAGGTTCCCTACCGGTCGATTCCGGAGATGTTCTTGAGCCGGGTGGCCGCCACCCCGGGCAAGGAGGCCTTCGGCGGCCCCGGCCCCGATGGCGAGCCGCACTACCTCACCTGGGCCCAGGTCGGCGACCAGGCCCGGCAGATCGCGGCCGGCCTGACCACGCTCGGCATCGGGCAGGAGGACCGGGTCGCGATCCTGGCCGGCACCCGGCTGGAGTGGATCCTGGCCGACCTCGGGATCATGTGCGCCGGCGGCGCGACCACCACGGTCTACCCCACCACCGAGGCGGAGGACGCCTGCTACATCATCGCCGACTCCGGCTCGAAGGTGCTGATCGCGGAGAACCCGGCGCAGGCGGCGAAGCTCACCGCCGCCCCGGTCCCGTCGATCACCCACGTCGTGCTGATCGACGGCGAGGCCGACCCGGCGGCGGGCGTACCGCAGCTGACCCTGGCCGACCTGGAGCTCCAGGGCGCGCAGGCGCTGGCCGAGAACCCCGGCCTCATCGACGACATCGTCGCGGGCATCGAGCCCGATCACCTCGCGACGCTGATCTACACGTCCGGCACGACCGGCCGGCCCAAGGGCGTCGAGCTGCTGCACCGCGGCTGGTGCTGGGAAGGCGTCGTGCAGGGCGAGGTCGGCGTACTGATCCCGGAGGACCTCCAGTTCCTCTGGCTGCCGCTGTCGCACTCCTTCGGCAAGACGCTGATCTGCGGCATCATCCACGTCGGCGTGAAGACCTATGTGGACGGCCGGGTCGACAAGATCGTCGAGAACCTCGGCATCGTCCGCCCGACGCTGATGGCGGCCGCCCCGCGCATCTTCGAGAAGGTCTACAACCGGGTCGTCACCGGCGTACAGGAGGACGGCGGCGCAAAGCTGAAGATCTTCGGCTGGGCCGTCCGCGTCGGCAAGCAGAAGGTCGAACTGGAGCAGGCGGGCAAACCCGTCCCCGGCGGGCTGGCCCTGAAGTACAAGGTCGCCGAGCGGCTGGTCTTCAGCAAGCTCCAGGCCCGGCTGGGCGGGCGGATCCGCTACCTCGTCTCCGGCTCGGCTCCGCTGTCGGTCCCGATCGCGGAGTTCTTCGCCGCCGCGAGCCTGCCCATCTCGGAGGGCTACGGCCTGACCGAGTCGAGCGCGGGCAACTGCGTCAACCGGCCCGGCGCGCTGCGAATCGGCACGGTCGGCCCGGCCCTCGGCGACCTGGAGATCAAGATCGACACCGACGGCGAGGTGCTGCTGCGCGGCGCGCCGATCATGCGCGGCTACCACAACCTGCCCGACGAGACGGCCGCCGCGTTCACCGAGGACGGCTACTTCCGGACCGGCGACATCGGCGAACTCGACGAGGCCGGCTTCCTGAAGATCACCGACCGGAAGAAGGACCTCGTCAAGACGTCCGGCGGCAAGTACATCGCGCCCAGCCACATCGAGGGCGTGTTCAAGGCGCTGTGCCCGCTGGTCTCCCAGGTGCTCGTCATCGGCCAGTCCCGCAACTACTGCACGATGGTCGTCACCCTCGACCCGGACGCGGTCACGTCCTGGTCGCACGGCGGCCCGCTGGACGGCAAGGGTTACGCCGAGATCGTCGCGTCGAAGGAGGCCAACGAGGTGGTGGCGGCCGCCGTCGCCGACCTCAACGGGCGGCTGAACCGGTGGGAGACCATCAAGAAGTTCGCGATCCTGCCGCGCGACCTCACCATCGAGGACGGCGAGATCACCCCGTCGCTGAAGCTCAAGCGCCGGGTGATCGAGGCCAACTTCAAGGACGAGATCGAGGCGATGTACGCCGGCAGCCTCGCCGAAGTCTGACAGCCGCCCGTTCTTTGCCCCGTTGATCATGGAGTTTGCCCCCTCGACACACCGTCGAGACGGCAGTTAACTCCATGATCAACGGGGTGGAGCGAGGCGGGCGAGCGTAAGCGAGCCGCGGGGTGAGGGACGGCGGGGCGAGCGGCGGGGCGAGCGGCGGGGCGAGCGGGGTCAGGCGATGAGGGCCTGTTCGGCGGCGTAGATCACCCGGTCCGGGGCGCGGTCGAGGTCGAAGCGCGCGGCGGCGATCCGGTCCACCGCGTCCACCAGATCCTGTTCGGGCAGCGTGAACGGCAGGCGCAGGAAGCGCTCCAGCGTGCCGTCCACACCGAACCGTGGCCCCGGCGCCAGGCGTACGCCATGGCTCTCGGCGGCGCGCGCCAACGCGCTGGAGACGGGCGCGTCGAGTTCGGCCCACAGGGTCAGTCCGCCGTCCGGGACGCTGACCCGCCATTCCGGCAGCCGCTCCGCAAGCGCCTTGAGCAGGGTGTCGCGCCGGGCGCGCAGGCCGGGCCGGCGGGCGTCGACCACCTCCGGCCCGTACGCCAGGAGCCGGACCGCCACGAGCTGGTCGAGCACGGGGCTGGCCATGTCGACGCCGACCCGGACCGCGGCGAGGCGCTGGACCAGTGGCGCGGCGGCCCGGATCCAGCCGATCCGCATGCCGCCCCAGTACGGTTTGGACAGTCCGCCGATCGTCATCACCCGGCTGTGCCGGTCGAAGGCGGCCACCGGCGGGGGCATCGTGGCGCCGTCGTCGAACAGGTGCATGTCCACGAAGGACTCGTCGATGACGAGGTCGACCCCGGCGCTGTGTGCCACCGCGGGAAGCTGTTCGCGCAGCTTGACCGGCATCAGATGACCGGTCGGGTTCTGGAACTCGGGCACCAGGTACGCCAGCCGCGGCCGGGTCTGCCGCAGGGTGTCGAGCAGCAGCTCGCCGTCCCAGCCGTCGTGGCCGAGCCCGTACGTCGCGATGCGCGCCCGGGCCCCGGCGAGCGCGGCGAGCGCACCCGGGTAGGTCGGCGACTCGGTGAGCACCGGCGCCCCGGGGTGCACGTGCAGCCGGATGACCAGGTCGAGCGCGTGCTGGGTGCCGTTGGTGATGAGGATCTGTTCGGGCCGGGTCGGCAGGCCGCGCGCGGTGTATCGGTCGGCGACCACCTCGCGCAGCACGTCGAGGCCGCATGGCCAATAGCCGACCTGCCCCAGGTACGCCGGCAGGTCGTCGACGGCGGCCCGGGCCGCCTCCACCAGCTCGGGCGGGGCGGACGGGGCCGCGCAGCTCAGGTCGATGATGCCCGCCTCGGCTTGCGGCGCCGGTCCCCACAGCCCGCTGGCCCCGACGCGCATGCCTTCGGGGAGCGTCGTCCAGCTGCCCGAGCCGCGGCGGCTCGCGAGGTGGCCGGAATCACGCAGCTCCCGGTACGCGGCCGAGACCGTCGTCCGGGAGATCCCCAGTGCTTCGGCCAGTTCGCGCTCGGCCGGGAGGCGTACGCCCAGGGCCAGGCGGCCGTCGGTGAGCAGGCCGCGCACGGCTCCGGCCAGCGCCAGGTAGTCGGGGCTGCGCCGGCGGGCCGGCAGCGCGTGCCATTCGCCGAGCAGACGAGCCAGCTGGCCACCGCGTACCAAGCCACTCATGAGGCCACCTCCCGTCAATTGGCCACTTTACGACAGGCCACTCGGCCCTAGAGTTGCACGCATGCGCTTTGGTGACAAGACCGTCAGCCGGCTGATCCGCCTCGTGACCGGCCTGGCGCTGTACGGCGTGAGCATCCAGCTCATGATCGCGGCGCACCTCGGCAACCAGCCGTGGAGCGTCCTCGACCAGGGCTTGCACACCAAGACCGGGCTGACGATAGGCACCATCGTCGTCCTCGTCGCGGCGGTCGTGCTGCTGTGCTGGATCCCACTCCGGCAGAAGCCCGGTCTGGGCACCATCGCGAACATGCTGCTGATCGGGCCGTTCGTCGACCTGACCGCGCTCGTGCTCCCCGAACCCCGGGCGATGTGGGTACGCATCGGCTACCTGCTCGGAGGCGTACTGCTCAACGCGGTCGCGACTGGCCTCTACATCGGGGCCCACTTCGGCCCCGGCCCGCGTGACGGGTTGATGACCGGCCTGGCCAAGCG
Source organism: Hamadaea sp. NPDC051192 (assembly GCF_040682475.1). Classification (NCBI taxonomy): domain Bacteria; kingdom Bacillati; phylum Actinomycetota; class Actinomycetes; order Micromonosporales; family Micromonosporaceae; genus Hamadaea; species Hamadaea sp. NPDC051192. Next base: position 24,909 of record NZ_JBFBAZ010000066.1, on the reverse strand, counting down.
CGGCCTGTCCATTCGGGTCGCCCGGACCTCGATCGAGGTCGTGGTCGTGGTGATCGGTTTCCTGCTCGGTGGCACGTTCGGCGTCGGAACGGTGCTCTACGCGCTCGCCATCGGGCCGCTCGCCCAGGTCTTCATCCCGCTGTTCGCCGTCCGGAGCACCCCCGCCGTCACCGCCTCGACCGAGGCCGCTCCCGAACCCGCTCCCGCTGCGGCGTGATCAGCCGGCTTGGGTGACGATGTCGTTGACGATCTTCAGGGGAACAGCGCGGTCGGTAGCCGGAGACTGGGCGTACAGGACCACGAGGTAATCCTCGCCGGACCGGCTGAACACGTGCGCGAGGTCGAGCACCCACAAGCCCCGCGCGTCCTGAGGCGTCTCGACATGCCAGGTCCGGGCGGTGTCGCGTACCGGGGTGCCCGCCTGCGCGAGCCAGCTCAAGGCCCACTCGCGCATCCGCGCCGTGGTGCAGTCACGCTCGCAGCGCACCAGGCTCAGGACCACCGCCTGCTTGCTCGCCACGGACTTCTCGTCCACGCACACCTTGCGGTACGCCGTAGGGGCGGCCGGGAGAGTGTCGCCGTTGACGCAGTTCCACTCCTCGGGCAGCCGGAAGGCGAAGGGCCAGCCGGGGAAGGCGGCCGTGTAGGTGGTGTCCCGGGCGACGTAGACCGGTCCCAGCACCGGCTTGCCCGAAACCTGCCGTAGCGAGGGCTGCTTCGTCGAGGTGAGCCAGGTCGGCGCGGGCGCCGGGCTCGGCGTACGCGTACTCGACGCCGACGACGACGGGGCGAGCGCGGCGGCCGACGGGCGTACCAGCGCCGCGGCGTCGATCGCGTTGGCCCGCTTGGCCAGCAGCACGCCGGAGGCGTACCCGACCGCGATCAGCAGGGGCAACGCGCCCAGCAGCACCCACAGCAGCGTCTGCGGGCGAGGTCCGGGCGCCGGTGGCCGCAGCACGGTGTTCGTCTGGGTCACGTCCGGGACGCTACCGCACCAGGAGAGATCGGAGAACGTCAGATTCTGACCGGATGTCCGGCCGCCGCGAGCGCGCCCTTCACCTCGGCGATGGTGACCTCGCCGAAGTGGAAGACGCTCGCCGCGAGAACGGCGTCGGCGCCGGCGTCGATCGCGGGCGGGAAGTCCTCCGCGCGTCCGGCGCCGCCGCTGGCGATCACCGGGATGTCGACCGCCGCCCGGACGGCGGAGATCAGTTCCAGATCGAACCCGCCCTTGGTGCCGTCGGCGTCCATCGAGTTGAGCAGGATCTCCCCCGCGCCCAGCTCCTCGGCCCGGCGCGCCCATTCGACGGCGTCGACCCCGGCCGGTTTGCGCCCGCCGTGCGTGGTGACCTCGAAGCCGCTCGGCGCGTGCGGCAGGCGGTCGAGCGTACGCCGGACGTCGAGGGACAGCACGAGCACCTGGTTGCCGAACCGCTCGGCGATCTCGCCGATCAGTTCCGGCCGGGCCAATGCCGCGGTGTTCACGCCGACCTTGTCCGCGCCCGCGCGCAGCAGCACGTCGACATCGGCCACGCTGCGGACGCCGCCGCCGACGGTGAGCGGGATGAACACCGTCTCCGCCGTCCGCCGGACGACCTCCAGCATCGTGCCGCGCCCCTCGGAGCTGGCGCTCACGTCGAGGAAGGTCACCTCGTCGGCCCCGGCCGCGTCGTACGCGGCGGCCAGTTCGACCGGGTCGCCGGCGTCCCGGAGGTCGGTGAAGTTGACGCCCTTCACCACCCGGCCGGCGTCGACGTCGAGGCAGGGGATGACCCGTACGGCAACCGTCATGTCCTCGAAAGTACAGGCTCCGGCGTCGCGGCCCGGTCCGAGTCCGGCGGCTGAGACGAACGCGTCATCCGCCGCAGCGCGCCGAGCAGGATGCCGCCGACCACGAGCAGTCCGCCGAGGATGTCGGTGGGTTCGAGCCGCTCGCCGAGGAAGAGCGCGGCGCTGGACATCCCGAAGAAGGGGACGAGCATCGAGAACGGCGCGACGGTTCCCGCGCCGTACCGGCGGATGAGCACGCCCCACAGCCCGAAGCCCACGATGGTCGACAACGCGCTGGTGTACGCGATCGCCCCGAGCGCGGTGCCGTCGATCCCGCGCACCGCCGCGAGGTCGGCGTCGAGCCCCTCGACGGCGACGGAGATCCCGAGCAGCGGCAGGCCGCCGACCGCGCCGACCCACATCATGAAGCGCGCCATGTCGGGCGGGGCCGCCCGGCGCATGATGACGTTGTTCAGCCCCCAGAACACCGCCGACCCGAGGACCAGGGCGAAGGCGAGCGGCGGCCGTTCTCCGCCCACCCCGGCGGCGACCACGGCCATGCCACCGGTCGCCAGTGCCAGCCCGGCGAGCTGCCGGGGCCCGGGGCGTTCCCGCAGCAGGGGCATGGCCAGCAGGACGGTGAAGATCGCCTGGCTCTGCAGGACCAGTGAGGTCAGCCCGGCCGGCATTCCCTCGGCGATACCCCAGAAGAACAACGAGAAGTGCAGTACGCCCAACGTCAGCGCGGAGGCGACCACCCAGCGCCACGGCACGCCCGGCCCCCGGCGCAGCACGAGCAGTGGCAGGCCGACCGCGAGCAGCCGCAGCGCGCAGAACAGCAGCGCGGGCATCCGGTCGAGGCCGAGTTTGATCGAGATGAAGTTCAGGCCCCAGACGGCGGCGATGCCGACGGCCAGCAGAATGTCGCGCGGTCGCATGGCCTTATCCCAGCTCACCGCACGATGTAGCACCAGCGAATTGTTCTTCATGCTGAGTTAAGCTCCGCTACATGGATCTGGGACGGCTCCGTGCCCTCGACGCGGTCGCGACCTACGGCAGCGTGCTCGCCGCCGCCGACGCCCTGCACATCACCCCGTCGGCGGTCAGCCAGCAGCTCGCCAAGCTCGACCGCGAGACCGGGACCCGGCTGCTCGAACGGGACGGGCGCGGATTGCGGCTGACCGACGCCGGGCACATCCTCGCCGACCACGCCGCCCGGGTGCTCGCCGCCGTCGACGAGGCCGAGTCCGCGCTGGCCGCGTACCATCAGGACGTCACGGGCACGGTGACCATCGCGGCGTTCGCGACCGCCTGCCGGGGGCTGCTCCCCCGCGCGCTGGCCGAGCTGGCGGGCAAGCATCCGCAGCTGACCACCCGGATCGCCGAGACCAACCCGTACGAGGCGATGGACGCGCTGATCCGGGGCCGGGCCGACGTGGCGGTGGCCGACGACTGGCCGGAGATCGGCCTGGTCCTGCCCGACGGAGTGGCCCATGTGACCCTCGGCCACGACCGCGCCGACCTCATCGTCCCTAGTGGACACCGGTTGGCCGGTGCGCCGGCCGGCCCGCTGGCCCGAGCGGTCGGCGAACGCTGGATCGCCTCGCCGCCCGGCACGATCTGCCACGACTGGCTGCTGCGGGTGCTGCCCGGCGTACGCCCGGACTTCCTCGTCGGCGAATTCGAGACCCAGCAGACCCTGGTCGCTGCCGGACTCGGCGTCGCCCTGGTGCCCCGGCTGGCGCGTACGCACACCGTCCCGGGCACGGCCGTCGTCGCCGTCGACCCCGTGCCGACGCGCCGCGTCGTCGTCGCCTGGCGCAAGGCGACCGAGGTACGCCCAGCGCTCGGCGCGACCGTCGCGGCCCTGCGTACCGCATGGTCCGACCGCGCCACCGCCTAGCTATTCACACCAGCGCTCGCGCCGCCTCCGCGCCGCTCCCGCACCGTATTCCGCGCTGGATCAGGGTTCCGGGTCGAATCTTGACCCAAGATTCGACCGAGAACCCTGATCCAGCCCTGACGGCGTGGCGCATGACAGTGACGCACTCATGGGTATAACAACGGTCATGGCCCCCAAGACGCCGCGCAGCGCCGAACCCGGCCGGCTGCATCGCGACCGCCTGCTCCGGCTGCTCAAACGTGCTCCGCGTCGCCCCGCCGACCTCGGTTTCCGGGCCTGGGCCCGGGTCTTCCGGCGTACGATCGCCGAATTCGTGGCCGACGACCTGGGTGACATGGCCGCGGCCCTGACCTACTACGGCATCCTGTCGATCTTCCCGGGTCTGCTGGTCCTCGTGGCCGCGGTGGGCCTGCTGGGCGACTCGACCGCGAGCGCCGTGGAGGCGAACATCCGCGAGCTGACGCCCGGACCGGCCCAGCAGATCATCGCCGACAGCATCGACAACCTGCGGGAGAGCCGCCAGACCGCCGGGCTGCTGGCGGTCGCCGGTCTGGTGATCGCGTTCTGGTCGGCGACCGGCTACATCGGATCGTTCATGCGGGCGGCGAACCGGATCTTCGACGTGCCCGAGGGCCGTCCGTTCTGGAAGACGGTGCCGGTGCAGCTGGCCATCACCGCGATCACCGGCGTCTTCCTCGCGGTCAGCGCGCTGGTCGTCGTCTTCACCGGACGGCTGGCCGCGCAGGCCGGCAAGGCGCTCGGCTTCGAGGAGGCGAGCATCCGCGTCTTCGACGTGGTGAAATGGCCCGCGCTGATCCTCGGCGTGACGATGATGCTCGCGCTGCTCTACTGGGCCACCCCGAACGCGCGGCAGGGCGGTTTCCGCTGGATCACGCCGGGGAGCCTGTTCGCCGTGGTGCTGTGGATCGCGGTGTCCGCCGGGTTCGCCTTCTACGTCGCCCATTTCGGGTCGTACAACAAGACATACGGAACCCTCGGCGGGGTGATCGTCTTCCTCGTCTGGCTGTGGCTGACCAATGTGGCGGTTCTGCTGGGCGCGGAGTTCGACGCCGAACTCGGCCGCGCGCGGGCGATCGCGGCCGGACTGCCCCCGCGTGCCGAACCGTATCTGCCTCTCCGCGACGTGCCTAAGCAGCACGAACTCCAAGAACTCACGGACGATCACCTGACGGAGGACAACCCCTCAGCCTAGCTACACAACGTCAACGTGTCGTCACCCAAATGCGACTCCGCTGTCGTTAGATCGGCGACACCCATGTGACGGATCGGCGACTGTGAATAGTGATCGCCCCGTCACAGAATGCTCCGCATGACCGACCCCGGGCCCGGCCCCATCGAGGCGGCCACCGCCCGGCTGCTCGACTGGCTGGGGCGGACGGCCGGTGTCACCGCGCGCCTGGCCGACCCGGACGCGCCCGTTCCCAGGGTGTCGATTGTGGACAGCGCTGCAACGGGCGGCGACCACCACGGCAGCCCAAAGCCTGGCAGCGTCACCGTCTACCTCCTGGAAGTACGCCCGGCGCGCCAGACGCGCGGCACCGGTCCCCGCGAGCCGTACCGGTTCACCGTGCGCTTCCTCGTGACGGCGTCCGGGATCGACGCGGTACGCAGCCTCGACCGGGTGCTGACCGCCGCCGTCCACGCCGGGGAACCCGAGATCCTGCTGACGGCCGGCGATCCGGCCCTGTGGCAGGCGTTGGGCGTACCGCCGCGACCGGCGCTGCTCGTCGACATCCCGGCGATCGTCGCGTACGCCGAGCAGCCGGCCCCGCCGGTGCTCCACCCGTTGAAGATCGAGCACGTCGCCCGGCGGACGCTGGCCGGAACCGTCGCCGGTCCTGGCGACGTCCCGCTGGCGGCCGTCCGCGTCGAGGTGCTCGGCACGACGCTGGCCACCGTCACCGACGCCCAGGGGCGGTTCACCGTCGCGGGCGTGCCCGACACCGGCGAGGTACGCCTCCGCCTGGTCGGCCGGGGCCGGATCTTCGTCGCGGCCGTCGATCCCGGCGAGCCGGACCTCGTCCTCCGCTGCGACCTGCCTACCCGCTAAAGCCTCACGACTGAGGAGTTCACATGCCCAACTACTTCTCCCCCGGCATCTACGTCGAGGAGGTGCCCAGTGGCGCGCGGCCGATCGGCGCGGTGGGCACCAGCACGGCGGGCTTCGTCGGGGTCGCCCCCAACCCGAACGCCGTCTCTGACCGCGCGGTCCCGGTCAACAACTGGACCGAGTTCCTGAACGTCTTCGCCTCGGGTGTGGACAACCCGCAGGGCACTCCGTTGTCCCGGGCGGTCTTCGGCTTCTTCGACAACGGCGGCACCCGGTGCTGGGTGGTCAACGTCGGAGCGAACGGCCAGATCAGCGGCACCGGCCGCAAGCGGGCCGGCCTGCAACTGCTGGAGACGGTCGACGAGCTGTCGATCGTGGCCGCGCCCGGATTCCACGGCGCGGTCGCGACCGAGGCCCTGCTGAGCCTGGCCGAGCGGCTGCGCACCATGGTCGCGATCTGCGACCCCGCGCCGGACGTCGACGACATCGCCAGCCTGACCCGGGTCGGCACGCCCACCGACAAGCCGGCCAAGCCGCCGAAGCCCGACGACCCCGCGCCGGCCGCTCCGTCGCCGGAGGACGTCGGCAACCGGCCGCGCCAGTCGGAGTTCGGCACCTTCTACTACCCGTGGATCACCGTGCGCGACCCGCTGACCGGGGAACTCGTCGACACCCCGCCGTCCGGGCACATCGCCGGGGTCTGGGCGCGTACCGACGCCCTGCGCGGGGTGCACAAGGCCCCGGCCAACGAGCCGGTCCGGGGCGCGGTCGACCTCGCCCGTCAGCTGACCCGCTCGGAGCAGGACGTGCTCAACCCCAAGGGGGTCAACTGCATCCGGTCGTTCGCCGCGGAGGGCATCCGCGTCTGGGGCGCCCGGACCCTGGCCGCCGAGGCGAGCGAGTGGCGCTATCTCAACGTACGCCGGCTGACGATCTCGCTGGAGCAGGCCATCGCCAACGGCACCCGGTGGATGGTGTTCGAGCCCAACGACTTCTCGCTGTGGCGGTCGATCCGGCGGGACATCGGCGCCTTCCTGACCCGGGTCTGGCGCGACGGGGCGCTGCTGGGGCGTACGCCGGAAGAGGCGTTCTTCGTGAAGTGCGACGAGGAGACCAACCCGGTCGACGTCCGTGACGCCGGCATGGTGGTCGCGCACATCGGCATCGCGGTGGTCAAGCCGGCCGAGTTCGTGGTGTTCAAGCTGAGCCAGTGGGCCGGCGGCACCGAGACCGAGACGATTGGGAGCTGACAATGGCACAGGCCACCCCGCAGCCGGGCGCGCCGGTCGACCCCTACCGCGCGTACAACTTCAAGCTGCTCATCAACGGCGTCACCAACGGGCACTTCACCGAGGTCTCCGGGCTCGAGTTCACCATCCAGCGGCTGGCGTACCGGGAGGCGGGCAACGACCGCATCCGCTACGTGCCCGGCCAGGTCGACTACGAGCCGATAACTCTCCACTTCGGACTCACGTCGTCCCGCGAGATCTGGGACTGGGTGAACGGCGCGGCCAAGGGCACGGTCAGCCGCCGCAACGTGTCCATCGCCCTGTACGACGCGGCCGGCACCACCGAGGTGCTGCGCTGGAACGTCATCAACGCGTGGCCGACCCGGTGGCGCGGTGCGCACCTCAACACGCTCGCGCAGGAGATCGCGATCGAGTCGATCGCCCTCGCCTACGAAAGCCTGGAACTGGAGACCGGCAGTGGCACGGCGGCGAAGCCCACTTCCTAGCCGGGGAGTGCTCGCGCGGGTGCTGCTGGCGGCGGCCGCGCGGCTGCAACGCGCCGCGTCGGCCCTGCAGCCGCCCGTGCCGCCGGTCCTGCCGCCCGCGCCGCGCCGGCCCGGCCAGCCTCCCGAGCACTGGCTCGCGCTGGTCACGGCCCACGCGCCCGGCCTGCTCCGCGACGGTTCCGCTCCAGACGAAGGGATACGCACAACGGCGTACCCGGAGTCGCCGGTTCCGTCCGCCGACCCCATCCCACCCGCCGCCCTCCCACCATCCCGTCGTTGGCAGCAGATCACGGATATGCATGCTTCCGTGGCCCAAGATTCCAGGGATATCCCTGATCCGGTGGTAACGGCGGCCCGAGCGGGGACGCCGGTGGCGGCTGCGGTGGTGACGCCCGGGCGGGACGCGCCGGTGGGCCCGGCGCGGTGGCCGTCGTTGCCGGGCGAGCCGCCGGTCGCACCGGCTCGGCGGTCCGGCAGCGCCGCAGGCGAAGTGCCTTCGGCAAGGGTCACGACGACACCGCCGCTACCAGTGCCGCCCGCGATCCGGCCGTCGTCCCCGCACCGGCCGTCGTCCCCGATCCGACCGTCGTCCCCGATCCGGCCGTCGTCCCCGATCCGGCCGCCGTCCCGCGCTCCCCTTGGGCAGCGGATCACGGATAAGCCTGCCTCCCGGGCCCAAGATTCGACCCAGATCCCTGATCCGATGGTGACGGCGGCCCGAGCGGAGACGCCGATGGCGCCGGCGTGGCGGGCGTACCACCCGCCGGAGCTGGACGGGCCGGAACTGAGCGCGCTGGAACGGAGCGGGCCGGAACTGAGCGTGCCAGAGACAAGTACGCCGGAGGCGAGCGGGCCGGAGCCGGTGGCGGATCCGTGGCCGCAGTTGCCGGACGACGCCGAGCTGTGGAGTGCCGTGCCGCCGTTGTTCACCACCGACCGGCTGGCCCGGCTCGACAAGGAACAGGCGGGTGCCTGATGGAACGGGTCGCCTTCCTCATCGACGAGACCGGAGTACGCGTGGACTGCCTGCTCAATCCGGAGACCGTCCAGGTCACCCGGCTGGCCGGGGTACGCCCGCGGTCGTCGGCGGCCGGGCAGATCACCGGGCAGGGGCTGGCCGACGATCCGTTGGTGTTCACCGGCGGGGGGCGTACCGAGCTGACCCTGGACCTGTTGTTCGACATCGACTTCGTGGAGTCGCAGACCCGCCCCACCGACGTACGCGCCCTGACCCGTCCGCTGTGGATGCTCGCGGAGAACTCGGCGACCGAGCACGGCTGGGTACGCCCGCCGAAGGTGTTCTTCGCGTGGGGCAAGGCCTGGCTGGTGCCCGGGATCATCGTGGCCATCGCGGAGCGGTTCGACGCGTTCACCCTCACCGGTACGCCGAAGCGCTCCTGGCTGCGGTTGAAGCTCGTCCGCGTGGCGGAGTCGGCCGATCAGGCGCAGGCCGGCTTCGAGGAGGAGCTGGCCGCGGCCAGTACGCCAGCCCCGCCCGGCACGGCGATCGTGGCGACCGGCGACGGCCGGGCCACCGGCGAGGACGGCGTCCAGGGTGGCACCGGGGTGCGGTTCGACCTGCTGGCCCACGACGCGCTGGGGTCGCCGCTGCGGTGGCGGCTGCTGGCCGAGCACAACCGCATCACCAATCCGTTCGAGGTCGAGGCGGGCACGGCGCTGGCCGTACCACCGAGCACGGGCAAGGCCGGTGATGCCCAATGACCGCCGTGACGCCCCGGGCGCTGTCGGTGCAGGTGAAGGGGATGCCGCTGCCGCCGTCGGCACTGACCCGGCTGGCCGGCGTACGCGTCTCGGCCCGGCTCGACCAACCCGGTCAGTGCGAGCTGACCTTCACCGCCGATCCCGGTTCGGGCGCCGACCCGGCGACGTTCCCGCTCGGCGCGACGCTGGCCGTACGCCTGGACGACACGACCGACGACCTGTTCTCCGGTGAGGTGACGGCCGTCGAGATCGAGTACGCCGCCGATGGCGCGGCGCTGCTGCGGGTGCGGGCGTACGACCTGTCGCATCGCCTGCGCAAGCATCAGGAGCTGCGGGTCTTCGAATCGGTGACGGTCGCCGACCTCGCCGGTGAGCTGGCCGGGAAGGCCGGCCTGAGCGTGGACGCAGCGCCGGGGAGCCTCTCGGGCGAGCCGCCAGGAGTGCGGTCAGTCGACGGCCCCCGGATCGAGCGGCTGCTGCAACACCGGCAGACCGATCTGGAACTGCTCGTCGAGGTCGCCGGGCGGGCCGGGCTGCACCTGGCGGTCGACGGCGACACCCTGCGTCTGATCACTTTGGACGGCTACGGCTTCCCGGTGCCGCTGGACCTCGGCTCCTCGCTGATCGGCGTACGCGTCGAGGCCAATCTCGACCAGGCGGCCGGTGACAGCACGGCGCTCGGCTGGCATCCGCAGCGGGCCGAGCTGATCGAGCAGTCCGCCGGTTCGGCGCGGTCGGGCCGCAAGATCCCGCTGCGCCCCGATCCCGGCGACGTCGGGGCCGACGGTACGCGTACCGCGGTCAACCAGCCCGGCCGCAGCGACGACGAGCTGGCCGCCCTCGCGCAGGCCTGGCTGGACACCCGGACGGCCGCCTGGGCGACCGCGACCGGCACGGCCGACGGCGACGGGCGGCTGCGGCCGGGGCGGCGGATCGCGATCGGCGGGGTCGCCGAACGGTTCTGCGGGGTGTACGTGCTGACCGAGGTGGTGCACACCCTCGACGCCGCCGGGCACCTGACCCGGTTCTCGACCGAGCCGCCACCGGTTCCCGCGCAGTCGTCGGCCGCGGTGCTGACCCTGGGCTCGGTGACCGATGTTGATGATCCCGATCGGCTGGGCCGGGTGCGGATCGACCTGCCGGCGTACGGGGGTCTCGACGCGGGCTGGCTCGCCGTCGCGCTGCCGGGCGCGGGCCGCGGCAAGGGCATCGTGGCGCTGCCCGACCCGGGGGACACCGTGCTCGTGGCGTTGCCGGGCGGCGAACCGGCGGCCGGGATCGTGCTGGGCTCGTTGTTCGGCGCTGTCGAGCCTTACGACGCCGGGATCAACGACGGCAAGGCACAGCGCTGGTCGATGCGCACGGCGTACGGGCAGAAGATCGTGGTCGACGACGGTGGCCGCAGCCTCCGGCTGGAGACCGAGGTGGGCAGCTATCTGGAGCTGACCCCGGACCTGACCACGCTGCACGCCGCGACGCCGCTGGTGCTCCAGGCGCCCGGCAAGGCGATGGTCATCCGGGCCCGGACCGTCGACTTCCAGCACGCCGACGCGCCCGAGGACCCGCAGGCGGCGGCCGATCAGGCCGCCGCCGCGGCGAAGCAGAGCGGCTGAGGGGAGGCACGGCGATGGAGTGGATCGACCTCGAGTCGGTGATCAAGTGCGACCACGACGGCCGGGTGACCAACCTGGCGTCGCAACAGTGGGTCACGATCGGCGGTATTCCGGTGCTGGTCGCCACCGATCCGGAAGGGCGCGACATCGTCGCCTGCCCCAACTACGGCCCGGTCGTCAAGCCGTGCGCGAAGACCTTGAAGGTCGCCGTCGGCTACAGCGAACGCCTGAAGATCGACGGCCACCAGGTCGTGCTGTCGCACCTGGACGGCCTGACCGACGGCACCCCGCCCGGTTTCGTGCACTACAAGGTCCGTGATCCGAAGCAGACGTACGTGAGGTCCGACCTATGAAGGCGATCCGGTTCCTGGGCGCCGGGTTCGACGCGGCCGTCACCGGCGGGCTCGGGCTGACCTCGGCCGGGACGCTGGCCATGACCGAGGGCGACGAGAGCGTGCGGCAGGCCCTGTTCCTGCTGCTGTCGACGACGCCGGGCGAGCGGCTGATGCGCCCCGGCTACGGCTCCCGGCTGCATCGGTTGGTCTTCGCGCCCAACGACGACACCACCGCCGGGCTGGCCATCCACTACGTACGCCAGGCGATCGCCCGCTGGGAGCCGCGCGTGGACGTGCTCGACGTCGACGCCCACCCGGATCCGGACGCGCCGTGGCGGCTGCTCATCCGGCTCGACTACCGGGTGAAGGCGAGCCTGTCGCCGGGCGTCCTGGCCTTCTCGGTGGATCTCGACCCCTATGCCCAGCCCGGCTCCGAAGACGCGGGAGACCTCCGATGACCCTGCCCGTGCCCAACCTCGACGACCGCACCTTCCTCGACCTCGTGACCGAGGCGCGCGACCGGATCCGGCGTACGCACCCGGACTGGGATCTGTCGGTGCACGATCCCGGGATCGCGCTCGTCGAGGCGTTCGCACACCTCACCGAGGTGATGGTCTACCGGCTGAACCAGTTGCCGGAGAAGGCGTACGTGGCGTTCCTGAACCTGCTCGGCGTCAGCCGGCACGCCCCGGCCGCCGCCTGGGCCGACGTGACCTTCACGCGGACCGGGTCCGACCAGGGCACGATCCGGATTCCAGCCGGCATCCGTGTGGCTGCGGCCCGGGGCGCCGACCCGCAGCCGGTCGTCTTCGTCACCACCGAACCCGCGCTGCTGGCCGCCGGCCAGGCCGAGGTCACCGTCCGCATGCACCACTGCGAGCTGGTCGAGGCCGAACTGATCGGCACCGGCACCGGCGAACCCGGTCAGGTCCTGCGGGCGGCGCGCGCGCCGCTGGCTCATACCGCCGAGTCGCTGGACCTGCTGCTCGGGGTGGAGGTCCCGGCCGGTTCGGTGGAACTGGGCGCGGCCGCCCGCGAACACGACGGGCGTACCTTCGAGATCTGGCGGCCGGTCGCCAACTTCGCCGAGGCGGGCCCGGCGTCGAAGGTCTACGTCGTCGACCGCTCCACCGGCACCTTCACCTTCGCGCCCGCCGTCGATCTGCGTACCCCGGAGAACTCCACCGGCCTGGCCGCCCTCGCCGCGGTGCCGCCCGCGGGCCGTCAGGTGCGAGCCTGGTACCGCGCCGGCGGCGGCCCGGCGGGCAACGTCGCCGCGGACACCCTGACCGGGCTGCGCGACCCGCTGCCCGGCGTGAAGACGACCAACCCGCAGCCCGCACGCGGCGGCCGGGCGATGGAGTCGATGGACTCCGCGATGCTGCGCGGGCCGTACGAGTTCTTCGCCCAGCAGCGCGCGGTCACCGCGCGCGACTACGAGATCCTCGCGGCCAAGTCCGGCGCGATCGCCCGCGCCCGCGCCTTCACCCGCGCCGACGTCTACAGCTTCGCGCGGCCCGGCGAGGTCGAGGTGGTGCTGGTCCCGTCGGTCCCCGACGAGGCCCGGCCCGGCGGTCGCCTGCCGGTCGCGGTGCTGCACGACCACGAGGTCGAGGAGGCGCGCGACCGCGCCGAGGCCGACCTCGAACGGCGCCGCTCGCTGGGCACGAGCTGCCGGGCCACCTGGGCGCGCTACAAGGCCGTCTCCATTCAGGCCACAGTGGTGGTACGCCGAGAGGAGGACGCCGAGGCGGTGGCCCGTCGTATCCACGACCGGCTGTACCAGACGCTCAGCCCGCTGCCGACGGCGTTGAACCCGACCGGCTGGGCGTTCGGCGAACCGCTGCGTGCCTCCAATGTGTACCGAATGTTGGAGCAGGCCGAGCCGGGTGTGCGCTACGTCGACGACGTCCGCTTCGTGGTCGCCGAGGCGCCCGACGCCACCGTACGCTGCCTCGCCGCCGACCAGTACCAGCCGCGTACCTGGTATGCGGGGACCGGCGGAGTGCTGTTCCGGTCGACCAACGGCGGCGCGGGCTGGGAGGCGGTCGGCCGGTTCGACGGCGAGACGGTCGTCCGCGTCGTGCCCGCCCCGGCGCCCGCCCGCCCCGGCATCGTGCCCCGGCCCGGTTCGGTCGCGGTGCTGACCCAACGCGAAACCGGTTCCCGGGTGCACCTGACGACCGACCTGGGCGAGACCTGGACCCAGCTGTCCGGGCTGGACTCCCAGGCGCAGGACGTGGCGTGGCTCGACCGGGACGGCGTCGGCATCCTGCTCGTGGCGACCGACACCGGGCTCTACGAGGTGCCGCTGCTGCCCGGCTCGGTGCCCCTGCCGATCCAGGTCGACGCCACCGACGCCGACCGCGGCTTCTACTCCGTACGCACCTTCGTCTCCGAACGCGGCGTGGCCGGAGTCGCGCTGGCGTCGATGGCCAACTTCGGCGTCTACCTGTCGACGAACGCGGGCCGCAGCGGCTCGTACGCCAACGTCGGGCTGGCCAACAGCGACTGCCGGGTGCTGGCCGTCCAGTACGACGGACCGGCGACGCTGCTCTGGACCGGCACCGGTGAGGCCGATCCGAAGAAACCGGGGCACGGCTGCTATCGGACCCGGCTGTTCGAGACCGACGTCAAATGGCAAGGCCTGGCGAGCGGGTGGACCGGCGGCACCTGCCGGGCGCTCGACTTCGCCGGCGGGCTGGCCGTCGCGGCGACCCAGAGCGGCGGCGTGCTGAGCCTCGACACCCTGGCCAGCGAGCCCAGCTGGAAGACCGTGTCGGTGAACTGCGGCCTGCCGTTGCGCGACCGTACGCGATTCGTCCCGGTCGACGCGGTCGCCGCCGCCGTCGTCCCGGCCACCTCGGCGGCACCCGCCGTCGGCCGGGCCACCGTCGGCACGGCCGGCACCGGCGGCACCTCCGCCGTCGAACGGCTGATCCTGGCCGGCGGCGCGAACGGCGTCTTCCGCAGCGCGGCCGCGGTGGAGTGGACGCCCAGCGCCAACCAGTCCACCGCCGACGTCGTCACCGTCCCCGACACCTGGCTGCTCTGCTCCGGCGAGCACGACATCAAGGTGGTGCAGCAGGATGCGCCGAGCGGCGATTGAGCGGCTGCTCCCAGCCGCGTACCAGCGGGCCGCCGTCCCGGGCAGCGTGCTCGGCGCGCTGCTCGACGCGATGGAGACCCTGCACGAGCCGGACGAACGGCTGCTCGCCGACGTCGACTCGCTCTTCTCGGCGTACCGGACCTCGGAGGCGCTGGCCGCATACCTGACCCGGTGGGTCGCCCTGGATGAGGTGATCACCTCCCCGTCCGGGGCCCGGCTGCCGATCCGCCCCGGCGACCTGCGCAACCTGGTCGCCATCGGGGCACACCTGGCCCAATGGCGCGGTACGCCCTACGGGATGCGCCGCGCCCTGGAGGTCGCGACCGGCGTACCGGGGTTCACCGTGGTCGAGCCCGCCGATCGTCCCTTCCACCTGATCGTCCGCGTACCCCCGGCCGCCGCCGACCGGCTGGCCCTGGTCACCCGCCTGGTCGCCGTGGAGAAACCGGCCGCCACCACCTTCGAGGTGGTCGTCGAACCTGCCCTGCCCCCCATTCCTACTGCTTAGGAGCACCCTCATGACGACCGAGTGGGCCGTGGTCCCCCTCGCCGAGCAGTTCACTCTGAACGCCGAGAACGCCGGCGAACTGAAGTTCAGCGTCACCAATCCGGGCGCGGCCGCCGACACCGTGGTCTTCGATGTGATCCCCGGTGACGGCGCGCAGCGCGACTGGTTCTCCGTCGCCGAGCCGCAACGGCGGGTCGGCCCCAACGAATCCGTCGAATTCCTGGTCAAGCTCAAGGTCCCGGCCGGCACCGCGCCCGCCCGCGCCGACGTCGTCGGGCTGGCGTACTCGGCGAACACCGCGCCCGAGGAGTCGTCGCGGACCAGCGGCCGGGTCGCCTTCGAGTGGAAGCCGAAGGAGAAGCCCAAGCCGATGTGGCCGTGGATCGCCGCCGCGGTGGCCCTCGTGCTGCTCGTCGGCAGCATCGTGACCTGGCTGATCGTGTCGAACAAGGGCAAGCCGGAGGTGCTGCCGAGCACCAGCCCGTCGCCGTCGGCCTCGCCCACCCCGGTCACCCCGATCAACCTCACCTGGGAGGCCGAGAGCCTGGTCCCCACCGCGCAACTGTTCCGCAAGAACGCCACAACCGCCGTCGTCGTGCAGGACAACTGCTGCAGCTTCGCCTGGAGCGGCAACCGGCAGCTGTGGTTCCAGGCGCACGCCGTGGACGAGACCCTGTCGGTCACCTTCCAGACCGACCACGAGGCCACGCTCGCCCTGCGCACCGTACGCACGACGTCGTTCGACTACGCCGACACGGTGTGGACTGTGGACGGTCAACTCGTCGGCGGCACGTTCGCGGGCTACACCGCGGACGTCCGCAAAACCGGGCTGCTGACCGTCGGCTCGTTCAAACTGGCCGCCGGCAACCACACGCTGACCCTGCGCATCGTCGGCAAGAACGCGGCGAGCGGCGGCTACTTCGCCGGCGTCGACCAGATCGTGATCACCTCCAGCGGCATCTTCATCAATCCGGGAGACCTCGTGCTCATCACGAAGATCCCGTTGCTGAAGCCGTGAGCACGAAGCAGAAGGTGCTGCTGATCGGCCTCGCCGTCGTGCTGATCGTCCTCTTCGTGCTGGCTGTCGGGCTCGGCGGCCGGCGCGGGGAGGGCGACGCCGCCGATCCGCCCGATTTCCTGAGCTGGCTCGGCAGGTTCGGGGCCAAGCAGTCCGCGGTGGACCCGACGACGGTCACCGCGCCCTGCGCGGTCGACGGCAAACCCGCCACCTTCACGTTCACCGGCTCGTGCACGCTGACCGTCGCCGACCCGGGCGGACTGAAGACCCTGACACTGCGCAGTTCCAAGACGTTCACGGTCAAGGCGCCCGCGCCCGGCGGAGCCGACGTGCACGTCAAGGACACCGTCGACCCGTCGCCGCAGCCGTCGCCGACCCCGGATCAGGCGGTCGCCCAGATCGCCGTCGACACCCGAACCGAGATCGAGCTGATCTGCCCTGGTCTCGGCACTCAGTGCACCGTCGTCGCGACGGCCGGATGACCGGGAGGAGACATGGGCGAACTACGCAAACCGTTCCTGCTCCTGGCCTTCCTGGCGGTCACGCTCGTCGTGCTGGTCGAACTCGGCTCCGGGCTGATGCTCGGCGGGCTCGACGCCTCCGGCGCGCTGGCCCACACCGCCGACGGCATGGACGTCGACCTCGGCGACATCGGCAACGTCTCGGAGCCACCCGGCCGGGGCATCATGTACCTGGCCTTCATCGACATCATCGCGCTCTACACGACCGGCCTGTTCACCCTGAGCCTGGTCGTGCCCGACCGGGTGCAGGGCCGAGTGCAAGGCATCGCGACCCTGATCGGCTCGATCATCCTGATCATCGTCTCGATCGTCATGCTCATCATCGCGTTCATCGAGCTGATGGTGATGATCTCGCTGGTCTTCGCGTTCCCCTTCGGGACGATGGCGTACCTGGCGATCTGGGGATTCTTCCCGGTCGCGAAGGCCTCGGTCATCGTCGGCCTGCTGATGTTCCTCAAGCTGGCCTGGGCGATCCTGCTGATCCTGGCCCAGCCGCGGTTCCTGCAGAACAAGGGGCTCGTGCTGCTGATCCTGACCTCACTGGTCTGCACGCTGTGCCTGGAGTTCCTGCACGGCCTGCTGCCGCTGATCTTCGTCAGCATCCTGGACGACATCGGCGCGATCATCTTCGCCGTCACCGGGATCGTGTGGGGCATCGTGCTGCTCATCGGCTCGATCCCCGCCATCGTCAAGGCGGTACGCGTCACCGCCGCCCTCACGAAAACCTGATCCGCCGCAGATCAGGGATATGCAGCTGTCCGAGCGCCTCGGAAGCACGCACATCCCTGATCCAGCGGTGTCACCCGGCCGGGTGATCAGGCGTCGAAGGCCGGCTTCGCGCCGAGCAAGTCGTCCTTCGCGGTGGCGGCCGCCTTCCTGGCGGAGTCGCCGGCCTGCGGCGAGTCGCTCAGCTCGGCCTCGACCTCGTCGATCAGGACGGCGAGTTCTTCGTCGACAGCCTTGTCACGGCTGCGCTTGCGGCGCACCGCGTACGCCGTGACTGCGGCCGCCGAACCCGCGGCGATGACGCCGGCCGCGATGTACGTCTTCTTGCTGGGCATCTTGGGCACGTCCCCTTCCCGAGATCCTCCCGTGGTCCCGCGGATCAACCTAGCGGCCCTTCTGGGCGGTTCGCAGAAAAACGGCGATTTGTCGGCACGGACGGCGTACGGGCAGGATAAGGGCATGACGCATGTTGCGGTGACCGGAGGAAGCGGAAAGCTGGGCCGGGCAGTCGTGGCGGATCTGCTCGCCCACGGCTACGAGGTGCACGTCCTGGACGTCGTGCCGCCGAGCGACCCCAGAGCCCGGTTCACCCGGGTGGACCTGACCGACTACGGGCAGGTCGCGGGCGCGCTGAGCGGCGTCGACGACCGGTACGCCCACCTCGACGCGGTGGTGCACCTGGCGGCCCTGCCCGCACCCGGCGTCGCCCCGAACGCGGTGATCTTCCACAACAACGTGACGGCCAGCTACAACGTCTTCGAGGCGGCACGGGTGGCCGGCATCCGCAACATCGTCTGGGCGTCCAGCGAGACGCTGCTCGGCCTGCCGCTGGACACCCCGCCGCTCGCCATCCCCATCGACGAGACGCATCCGCCCCGGCCGGAGTCGGCGTACTCGCTGGGCAAGCTCGTCGACGAGACCATCGCGGGACAGTTCTGCCGATGGGACCCTCGACTGAAGATGATCGGGCTGCGGTTCTCCAACGTCATGGAGCCCGGCGACTATCCCCGCTTCCCGGGGTTCGACGCCGACGCACGGCTGCGCAAGTGGAACCTCTGGGGCTACATCGACGCCCGCGACGGCGCCCAGGCGGTCCGCAAGGCGCTCGAATACACCACACCCGGCCTGGAGGTCTTCATCATCGCCAACGCCGACACCGTGATGAGCCGCCCGTCGGCGGAGCTGGCCGCCGAGGTCTTCCCCGACGTCACGGTGACCCGGGAGGTCGCCGGCACCGAGACGCTGCTCAGCATCGACAAGGCTCGCAAGGTGCTCGGCTACGAACCCGAGCACAGCTGGCGTACTCAGGCCTGAGCCGCCACCTGCTCCTCATAGCGCTGCCGCAGCCGAGCCGGCACCGCGCTGTCGGCGAACCCGTTCACCCGGGCCTGATACCGCGCCGGGATCAGCGCCTTGACCCGCTCGGGATAGCCCGCCCCGGCCTGCGCGATGCGTACCACCGGCGGCTGGCTCAGCTGCACGGCCACCGGACCGGAGATCCGGGCCGACTGGTCCCACGGCGTACCGGGTGGCGCGGCCGCGCACAGGTAATACGCGTACGCCACACGCACCTCGGAAACGCGCTGGGCGTCCGGCGGTTCGAAGCCGAACGGCTCGGCGGCGCACAGCACCCGGTCGCCGGCGGTCACCTCGTGCCCGTGATTGTGATGCTCAGCCGGCGACACCCGCTCCAACGCCGCGACCACCTGGGGCGCGAGCCCGGCCAGCACGTCCTGTTCGGACGGTACGCGCAACGGCCCGGCCACGCCCACGGCGAGCAGCCCGAGCACGGTCAGCCCGGCCTCGACCCGGAGCCAGAAGCCGTTACGCCGCAGCCACTCACGCATTGGCGCATTCTAATGCGTACGCCTCCGAATCAGGCCAGCGCGAGCGCGCTGAACGTCACCGCGAACGACATCGGGCCCGCCGTCAGGTCGTACGCCGGCAGCGTCTTCGGCCCGCACGACGCCGACCCGATCCCGTGCTGCGCGAGGTCGACGTTGACCCACACCCGCTCTCCGGCGACGAGGTCTGGTGCGTGCTTGGCCGCCGCCAGCTGCTCCGACGTCCACCGCCGGGCGGTGAGCTGGAAGACCGGGTCGCCCTCGATACGCAGGCCGAGCCCGGAGAAGTCGGTCAGCTCCGCCCAGCGGACGTCCATGCGGGAGCCGTTCTCCTGCGGCATGACGTACGGCGTCTGCAGCTTGTCGACGGTCGACTCGAAGCGGCCGATCCGCGCCGCCTGCCGGACGTCGGCGTACGCCTCTCCGGGGCCGCCGCCGTACCAGGTCACCGCGTCGATCAGACCCGGCAGCCCGAACCGCAGCCCGAGCCGGGGCAACACGACCGGCCAGTCCCCGTCCGGCTCGACCGACAGCTCCAGGCGCAGCCGCTCGTCGTCGCCCGTCCACCGGTAGGTCGCGAACAGCCCGAAGTCCGCTGCGGCCGCCGCGGCCCGCGTACGCACCACGAGCGCGTCACCATCCAGAGTGGACGAGATGAGCCGCTCCCGTACGCGGTCCAGCCCGTGCTGCCGCCACGCGTCGGCCAGTTTGCCGTTGAACCCTTCGTCGTTGTCGGTCGGCGCACGCCAGACGTCCAACCGGGGCGGGTGGAACGTGACCCCGCCGATGCCGGTGAGCCGCCCGTCGGTGAACCGCCCGGGGCCGACCCGCTGCAACGAGGGCTGCCGTCGCGTCGCGTTGAGCGGCCTAGGAGACCAGGCGACCGCCTGCCACTGACCCCACGCGATCTCGTGCTCAGCGGGCGCCCATGGGGTGTCCTTGGCGAGCACCGCCCGCACCGTCCAGTACGCCTCCCCCGCCGGCGTGCCCTTCGGCGCGGGCGGCAGCGGCAGATCCGCGTACGCCCCGGCGGCGAGCGGCGGGCAGGTCAGCTCGCCCGCGCCCAGGACCACCCCCTGCACCTGGTACGACCAGCGCAGCCGGATGTCGGTCAGCTCGGCGAAGTCATACCGGTTCGTGACGCGTACGGCGTCTCCTGACGGGGCCCGCGTCAGCCGGATCGGCTCGACGACCTTCTTGAACTCCAGGAGCCCGGGCGACGGCGTACGGTCGGGGAAGACCAGCCCGTCGCAGACGAAGTTCCCGTCGTGCAACTCCTCGCCGAAGTCGCCGCCGTAGCCGTAGATCTCCCGGCCCTCGGCGTCCCGGGTACGCAGCCCGTGGTCGATCCACTCCCAGATGAACCCGCCCTGGAGGCGGTCGTGCTGCTCGAAGAGCTGCTGGTACTCCAGGATGCCGCCGGGTCCGTTGCCCATGGCGTGGCCGTACTCGCACAGGATGAACGGCATCTGGCGACGCCGCGCGTCCAGCTCCGCGTCGTCGAGCGCAACCTCCGTGCCCTGCCCGATCAGGGCGACTTCGTCCTGGTGGGCGTACATGCGGGAGTAGACGTCGACGTACCGGCAGGACCAGTCGCCCTCGTAGTGCAGCGGACGGGTCGGGTCGAGCTCCCGGATCGCCGTGGCCATGTGTCCGAGGTTCTCGCCGACGCCCGCCTCGTTGCCGAGCGACCACAGGATGATCGAGGGATGGTTCCGATCCCGCGCGACCATCCGGACCGCCCGGTCGACCAGGGCCTCCCGCCAGGCTGGATCGCCGGTCGGATTACGCCGCCAGCCGGTCTCCTCGAAGCCGTGCGTCTCGAGGTCGCACTCGTCGATCACCCAGAGACCCAGCTCGTCGCACAGGTCCAGGAACCGCGGATGCGGCGGATAGTGGCTGGTCCGGACGGCGTTGATGTTGTGCCGCTTCATGAGCAGCAGGTCCGCCCGCATCAGCTCCTCACTCATGACGCGGCCGTGATCGGGGTCGAACTCGTGCCGGTTGACCCCCCGGAGCAGGATCCGCCGTCCGTTCACCCGCAGTACGCCGTCCACGATGGACACCGTGCGGAAGCCGACCTGCACCACGGCCCGCTCGGTCGCGGTCGCCACCTCGACCCGGTACAGCCGGGGCGTCTCGGCCGTCCACGGCTGCACCGGGCGGCTCACCGACTCCCCGGCCGCCACGTCGATGCCCAGTTCGGCGCAGGTCACCCGGGCGTCGCCGGCCGGCCCCTCGACCACCAGCGTGCCCAGGCCGGTGCTCTCCGCGTACAAGCTGGTGACGCGAATGTCGGGCAGACCAGCCGGCGGCCGGGCGATCAGGGTGACGTCCCGGAAGATCCCCGGAAGCCACCACATGTCCTGATCCTCGACATACGTCCCTGCGGACCACTGGTGCACGCGGACCGCGACCACGTTGCCGGTCGGCCGCAGCAGGTGGCCGACGGCGAACTCGACCGGCAGCCGCGAGCCGAACGTGATGCCCAGCTCGACACCGTTCAGCCAGACCTTGCCGCACGACTCGATGCCGTCGAACCGCAGCACCGCGTCACCGCCGGGCCAGTCCGCCGGCAGGTCGAAGCCGAGCCGGTGGTCGCCGGTCGGGTTCTCGTCCGGCACGAACGGCGGGTCGATCGGGATGGGAAAGCGCACGTTCGTGTAGATCGGGCGACCCCACGCACCGTCACCGTGCAACGGCCAGTGCGACGGCACCGGCAGATCGGCCCAGCTCGCGTCGTCGAACCCCGGGTCCGCGAAATCCTCGGGCGCGCCCGCCCGCGGATGCCAACGGAACCGCCAGGTCCCGTTCAAACTCAACCGGGGCGCGTCGGAGACGACGTGCGCGCGCGGCGTGAGGCCGCCGGTGCCGGGCGAGATGACCTGGTGGTACGCCACTGGAGCTCCCGTTGTGCGAGGTGGTGCGCGGTCGTGCCCCGCCAATGTAGCCGACTGATCTTGGTGGGGCCGTCGGCCCAGGTCAGTAGCGCTTGATGAACCGGATCAAGTCAGCCTGAACCGCCGACCACTCGGCGTGGAACGACAGGGGCGCCGCGCTGGCGGGGGTCTGCCCGGTGCGGAGGACACGATTGACGAAATCGACCAGCGCCGCCCGGCCGAATCGCTGTTCCAGCCGGTAGACGGCCAGGAAGGCGACGCCGTAACGGCCGTTGGCCGCGGCGACCGAAGCGTTGTCCGCCGGGGAGATCCCGGGCAGCTTTCCGTTCCAGCCCGAGTCCACGAAGCGCCGGGTCACCGAGGTCGCGTCCCAGGTCAGACCATGTTCGGCCGCCTCCGCGTAGCCCTCGATCAGCCACCAGTTGTTCGACCAGTAGTACGTCCCGTACGCCGACGCGGTGTGGGTCAATTCGTGCCGCATGACGCCGGGCAGATAGGACGCGCTGATCTCGGCGCTGTTCAGCACGACATCGGCGCTGTACGGGCCCGTCGAGATCGAGTAGCCGATCGCCCATTTCGCGCGCTGCCCGCCGAACCACGTCTTCCACTCGCCCTTGCTCGCGAGGTAGACCCGATACTGGTCCGGCGTCCGGCCACCGACGGCGTACTGGTCGGCTTTGGCCGCGCCCTGCTCGGCTGCGGCCAGGGCAGCCGGCAGCCGACCGCGGAGCGAGGCGGTCGCGGCGACCATCGTCCGCGGCCCGATCGCCACGTACAGATCGGCCACCTCCCACGGATGCGTGTTCTCGTACCAGTGGCTGCCGGTCTTGCTGGGACTCAGGGCGATCAGCCGAGGCCCGTCCGCGGTGTCCTGCCAGACCGATGGCTCGACGACGCGCACCGCGACGCAGTCCGGCCGGACGAAGCACACGTCGATGTTCAGCGCGACCTTCCATTGCCCCGGTTTGTCGCCGCCGAGCAGCGCCCCAGCGTTGACCCGGTACACCGAGGCCTTCATCGCCGTCAGGTTGCGGTACTGCCGCCGCAGCATCGACGTCGCCCCCGGCGACGTCGCGACCTGCAGGTACGTCTCCTGGTCCTGGGCCAGCAACGCCCCGGCGAGCTTGGTCAAGGCCGCCGCCACGCCGTCACGGACCACCAGCATCCGCAACGCAGTCGTGTCCCCGACGGAGGTGGGGATCGTCGGCTTCGGGGACGGCGTCGGCATGGGCGGCAGCACGATCGAGTGCCGGTCCGGCCGGAACGCGTACGCGGCGGCGGCCGCCCCCGGCAGGCCCACGATCAGGGCGAACGCGACCAGCAGCAGCACTACCCGGCGGGCGGTCGAACGGCGCGCGGTCACCGGGGACGGCGTCGGGGGATCAAGATCAGCGGAGGACACCGGCGGAGCTTAGGGCTCGGCCACCTGTTCGCGCTGCCCCCGGTGGGCGTACCCGGAAAAACGGTCACCGCTTCCAGCCCGCGCTGGATCAGGGTTCTAGGTCGAATCTTGGGCCAAGATTCGACCTAGAACCCTGATCCGCCCGGAGAGGGCGTACGCGCAGGGAGGGCGTACGCGCGGGGAGGGCGTGCGCGCAGGGAGAGGGCGTACGCGTCAGGCGCGGTCGAGGCCCCGGCGCGTCAGCAGCGGCTCGATCTGCGGATCACGGCCCCGGAAGCCCCGGAAGAAGCTGAGCGCGTCCGCCGTGCCGCCCCGCGACAGCAGCTCCGTGCGGAACGTGTCGCCACTGCTCCGGAGCAGACCGCCCTGCTCCTTGAACCACTCGACGGTGTCGGCGTCGAGCACCTCGCTCCAGAT
Organism: Hamadaea sp. NPDC051192; assembly: GCF_040682475.1. Classification (NCBI taxonomy): domain Bacteria; kingdom Bacillati; phylum Actinomycetota; class Actinomycetes; order Micromonosporales; family Micromonosporaceae; genus Hamadaea; species Hamadaea sp. NPDC051192. Next base: position 1,315 of record NZ_JBFBAZ010000066.1, on the reverse strand, counting down.
GTAGGAGTAGTACCCGGCGCTGTACGCCGACCCGGTGAAGATGTGCGCGAAGTAGGTCGTCCGGTAGCGCGGCGGCACCGCCGGCACGTTCACCCCGGCCTTCGTCAGCGCGTCGGCCTCGAACGCCACCACGTCGTCGAGCAGCCCCGGCGCTTCCAGGTCTTCCACGGTCAACGTGTGGTACGCCAAGTCCAGCAACGCGGCCGCGAGGTACTCGGTCGTGGCGAAGCCCTCGTTGAACTTCGCCGCCGCCTGCAGCCGGTCGACGATCTCCTGCGGCAGCCGCTCACCGGTCTGGTAGTGCGTCGCGTAGTTGCTGAGCACCTCAGGCCACAGCATCCAGACCTCGTTCACCTGGGAGGGGAACTCCACGAAGTCGCGCGGGACACGCGTACCGGTGAACTTGGGGTAGCGGACGTTGGAGAAGAGCCCGTGCAGCGCGTGCCCGAACTCGTGGAACATCGTCCGCACCTCGTCCAGCGTGAGCAGCGTCGGCTCACCGGCCGGCGGCTTGCTGATGTTGAGGTTGTTCACGACGACCGGCTTGGAGCCGAACAGGTGCGACTGGGTCACCAGGCTGTTCATCCAGGCGCCGCCCCGCTTGGAGTCGCGGGTGTAGAAGTCTCCGTAGAACAGGCCGAGCGCCGTCCCGTCCTCGTTGAACACCTCGAAGACGCGCACGTCCGGGTGGTAGCCGGGCAGGTCGTGGCGCTCGCTGAAGCCCAGGCCGTAGAGCTTGCCGGCGGCGTGGAAGACGCCGTCGACGAGCACGCGCTCCAACTCGAAGTACGGCCGCAGCTTGCTTTCGTCGATGTCGTAGCGCTGCTTGCGGACCTTCTCGGTGTAATAGGCCCAGTCCCAGGCCTCGACCGCGAAGCCGCCGCCCTCCGCGTCCACGACCGCCTGCAGGTCGGCCAGCTCGGCCTCCGCGTTGGCCACCGCCGCCGGCGCCAGCTTCGCCAGCATGCCCAGCGCGGCGTCCGCGGTCCGCGCGGTGTTGTCCTCGATCTGGTACGCCGCGTGATGCGGATAGCCCAGCAGTCGCGCCCGTTCGGCGCGCAACTTGACGATCCGGCGCACGAGATCGGACGTGTCGTTGTCGTTGCTCTGCGCTCCGCGTACCACCGAGGTCTGATGGATCCGCTGGCGCAAGCCGCGGTCGTGGAGCGACGCGAGCGGCGGCTGAGCGGTCGGGAGGATGAGGGTGAGCGCGTAGCCGTCGAGGTCGCGGGCCTTGGCCGCCTCGTGGGCCGACGCGATCGCGTCGTCGGAGAGCCCGGCCAGCTCGGCGGCGTCGGTGACGACGACGGCGCTG